>NZ_AUTH01000105.1:0-57167 GCF_000497975.1 Pseudoalteromonas sp. TB41
GTAAGCGTGCCGTTGTTGTTAAAGCAGCTTAACTGATTAAACGCGTTGTATTCGCGGCGGGTTTTTATGCCTTTGCCGGTTTCGCGGATTTGGTTACCAAACTCATCATAATGAAAGTCGCTATCGCCAAAGTGGGTTAAACGGTCTGCGTCTGTAGAGCCTTTAATAACTCCATCGTCTTCGCTTAGCTCACTGGCTGCGGTTGCTGTACTTGAATCACTGTACTCACTATGAATTACATTACGTGTGCTTTCTGACTGGTTGCTTTCAATCTTATTGCTGGCGTCACTAGCATCGCTATTATCATTGTGCTGAGTCGTTTGCTGCTCGGCTAATTCGTTATTTTGAATTTTTGATTGGCTAACTGGGTTACCAAAACTATCCCACTGGTATTGCGTGGTTTTTGTATTCTCAGAACTTACTAGATTTTGCTGAATTAACTGGCCAAGGCTGTTGTACTCAAAATTAATGTTATGGCTACTAACCCCTTCCTCTTTACGCGCAATCAGCTGGTTTACGCTGTCGTAATTGTACGTACAGATATCAAATAGTGCTTGCGCAGGATGGGTTAACTGTTGCTGCGTTAAGCGGTTGAATACATCAAACTGTTGAGTAAGGGTTATGTCATTTCCAAACTTTTGCGTTTGGATATTACCTTGACTGTCATAGCTAAGCGCTGCAAGTTCAACAGCCGTGCTGTTGGCTTGGTGTAAATGAATCGCACTTAGCTGACCAAACTTATTGTAGCTGTAGTTAAGCGTGCTTGAGTCTGGCAGCGTCAGTGTTTGGCGTCTGCCGTAGTCGTCGTAGCTGTATTGTAAGGTATGCGCTTGTTGCTGGTTATGTACTTGCTCGGCGTGCAGTAGTCGCCCGCCTTTATCAAAGCGTTGTTTAAGTGTTGATTGTGCGTTATGTGCACGCGCTATTTTACCTTGCTTTGTGTAGCTGTAATAATTGGCGTTATTAACGATATGTGAGTCGCTTGCCAAGCTTGCATGTTGTGCAGTTACGCGGCCTAGGCTGTCGCGCTCTATTTTTACGTGGCGTTTATCGCTTTGTGTAACAGAGGTTAACCTGTTACAGGCATCGTATTTATATTGCTGTAGCGTACCGTCAAACCCAGTTACTTGCGTTGGGTTTTCGTTAGCGTCATAGCTTATGCGGTATACATGGCCGTCGCTACGTTCGATAGCGGTTAGGTTACGCTCTTTATCGTAAGTTAAATGCAGTGCACTGCCATCGGGCTGAATAACACAATGTGGCTGGCTTAGCCCTTCAAAGTGCTGCTCGGTGGTATCACCCTTACTGTTTTGCGAGCTAATTAACCGCCCTGCATCATCGTAACTAAAATGTTGATGCTGTTTGTTCTCAGGAGCTTTTTCGTCAAAAGCAATAGTTTGCGCAAGCTGGCCGTGCTCATTGTATTTATATTGAGTCAACAAACCTGCGTTATTAATGGTGGCATTTACACTGCCTAGACTGTCGTAACTGTAACGAATAAGCTCATCGTTATGGTGCTTGGCTAAAAGCTCGCCTTGCTCGTTCCATACAAATTTAGTGACTTGACCGTCTTTATTTATGTGTTGGGTTAGCTGGCCAAATTTGTCATAGCTGTAAAGTACGGTGCGACCGTCGCCAAAGGTTTCACTTTGCAGCAAACCCGCCACGCTGTATTTACGGGTAATGGTTTGGCCATCAGGCAAGGTGGTTAATACACGCTGACCCAATTGGTTGTAAGCAAATTTAGTGACACTACCATCTGGCTGGGTTATTGATTCTAACTGACCATAAGGGGTATAGCTGTATTTTATTTCACTGCTATCTGGCTTTATTTCAGTAACTTTTTGACCTTGTGCGTTATAGCCGTATTGCCACACATTACCATTTGGGTCGGTGTGCTTAACTAACTTACCTTGCGCGTTATGTACAAAGTGTTCTTTATGCCCACGCGAGTCTATACAGGTTGTTTCACCAGCGTCTAAATTATATTCAAACTGATATGTATAGGTGTTGTTATCACCCCATTGTTTTATACATTTAGCACTCGATGAGTAACTGTCCCATTCAAAATGATGGCTAAAACCACTGGCACGAGTACGCTTAGTTAATAAGTTAGCGGCGTTATAGCCATAATGCTCTGTTTCACCTTGCTGATTGGTGGCGCGAACGAGGTTTTTGTTTTCATCATAATCATATTGTGCAAGTAACGGCGTAAGTAATACAGGCTTATTGTTATCGCCAGTACGGTAAGCTGAAATATTTGCCAGCAACCCTTGCGGGTTATATTTTAAAATACAGCCACGCGCTTTATTTACCTCAACGCGATGCAAGCGCTCTTTCGCATCGTAATAAAAACCAATACTTTGGCCTTTTTCGTTAATGACCTTTTCGAGCAACCATGAGTTTTCGCCCGCTTTAAACGTAAGATGCTGATCATCTGGGGTTACCAATACTTGCTTACCATTAGTTTGGTAATGCAACGCCAAATTACTGCTTAATTGATAGCTCGATTGCCCCGGTTTTACTTTTTCAAAACGGTGTTTAGCGCCATGCTCATCTTGGTATTCTAACCAGTAGGTGCCTTTTTGTTTTGGACCTACTTTAGGTGGCGGTAAATAGTGCTCAGTTAGCTGCACCATAAAGTCATGTCGCCAACCATTACCCATTACACTACATACATCCGCATGCGATGAACGGTATAGGCGTCGCCAAATTAATTGTTTGCTGCCTGCTAAGGTGAAATCAATAAGCGGCAGTATTTCTTCACCCGAAAGCATAGAAACTGGATCAGAGCGACACTCTTGTTGGGTGATAGGTTCTTCACTGGGAGTATTATTACTTGCACCGCCACTGTTTTTAGCCGGCGCTTGAGAGGCACTTTTACCTGAGGCTGTTGAAATGCTCTTATTACTTGGCTTTTTACCTGCTGCGCCGCTATTGGTGTTATCGCTTACTTGAATAGCCGACTTAGCTTTTTGGTGATAACAACTAATTTTATCTGCAACCAAAGCTTGGGTTAATACACTCGCGGTTTCACGGGCTGACGCACCGCGCGAACAGCTTACTCCTGCAAGGTTAAGCAAGTTAATAACGTCTAAACGTTTAGCTGCGTCGCTAGTAAGCGCACTGCCGACTTGCGCAATTTGATTTTTGGCACTTTCCGGCGTGTTAGCTGCTACAGCAACAAAGCCCGACGGCGCAGAACCTTTACCTGCGACGAGGCAAATTGGGTAACTTATTCCCTGTAAAACAACGGTATTACTTTGCATTAGCTGTGTACTTCCTCACTTATCCATAAGTATGATGCTGCACCTTGATGCTTAGCTTGCTCCTGTGAAAGCATTAATGCATGACTAAAATGCTCAACAATTGCAGGGCTTGTGGTTAATTGGTACAAATTAACCAACCCTTCTAGTGCGCCTATTTTCCCTAATTTATAATTGGGTAGTTCGTAATATGTGTGCTCATCAATTAAGCTAGTAAGTAGCTGTAAATTGTTTAGCCAACTATCATCATCTACCCCATTTCCTGGTGCAAAAATTAGATCTATCTTATTCTCTGTTTTTTCAGCTAATCGCGTAAGCATACCTGCTAGCTGATTATGTTTGCTAAAATCAATAGATGCTGCAATTTCATGGCTTACCTGCGACCACCCGCAAGGCACCATTTCAACTACAGCCAACGCACCACCTACACCTTGATATAGAAACTGCTGCTGTTTATTTGCTTTAAAAGTTGCATCTAAAGCAATTACATTAAATTTTTGCCATTTTTTTTCACCGGCCAAAGCTATAGCAGAGTGTGCACCTGTTGATCCATGAAAAATTAGCTCGTTGCTATGATCGGGGTATAACTGTTGTAAGCTCTGAGTTAATAACTGTTTTAGCTCATCTTTAAATGATAACGCTGGTAGTAACCAGATCATCGGCAATGTGCTGTCTGTGACTTCTGCCATTAATTCTTTAGATTTAATTATGCAATCGTAAACACAGGCATCCCAAGACTGCCATTGCAGTTCATTAAAAACAGCACTGTTATCGTCAAATAATAATGCATCTACGCTGCTAATATTTGGGGCAGAAAAGCATACCATCTCTATTGAAAATGCACTCATGATGCCACCTCGTCCTGAGCTTTATTGGCAGCGAGGTGTTGATAATAGCGATATAAGTTAAACACCCCTTGGCTATAGCTATCCATGGCTGATAAATAAATGGCATTAGGCACTTCATCAAGGGGGTGTCCTGCAATCAATCGTAAACTCGACATGGCGGTTTCATATTTAGGCCAGTTATGTTTTAACTGCTGCTGAAAATTTATTAACGCGCTTTCATCGCCTTGCCAAGCGAGTCGCTGGATATCGTACTCCACTAGCTGATCGAGTTTATCACCTAACATGCGCCTTATTAGCGCAATAATTAACGCGGGTTGCTCTACCTGTGGTAGCAAAGAATTAGCTAAAACAATCAGTTTTACAAAACCGCTTTGTAATAAAATATGCAATGTTTGATCAACCGATAAGGTATTACTGGCATGATTGCTTAAGCTGTTTACTTGCTCAAAATTTAATGACAACAAAAATAACGACATTAAGGGTGATAGATGGGCTTGCTCACTTAATGCATCAAAAATAGCCGTTAATATCTGTGGCCCGTGGTGCTGCGCAAGGCTGGTAATTTGATTTATAGTGACCAGTGTTTGCGGCGGAATTTCATCATCAGCACTGTAAGCAAAAAACAAGGTGTTTAAATTTAATAGCCGAATTAAGTTAAAGCTATGCTGTTGAATAACCACTTTATTTATAATGATTTTAAAAAAAGCACTAAGCACTGGCTGATTAAGCAGTTCATTTATAAATATAATATTTTTATTTTGTGGCAAGTTTGCCATGACTTCAATACATGCTTGGGCAACTAATTCATCGTTTTTAGTGTTAGTTATTATTTCGACTAGTTGCTCAGTGGTGGGCAATTCAAAATTATTTTTTTGATTATTGTTTTTTGCGTTTACCCAGCAGCTTTCTAATAGGGTTTTTCTTAAATAACGAACATGACCTACACACGTAAACGGGCACAATTGAGCGTTACTAATTTGTAGTAATTGTGCTTGATGATCACTTAAATAGGTCGCTAGCAAAGTTAGCCACCAATTAAAACAGTTGGGTTGCCCACAACGATTTTTCCGCCGTGGCCACTATCATCGCCCATTCTGGCGGCAGGTTTACCATTAATTTGAACACTACCCGAGCCTGTTTTTACGCAGTCTGGTGGGCCAATACACACTATCATGTCGCCTTTGCGGGCAGCGGGCATGCCGCCTATTAATACATTGCCAGAGCCAGCAACTATAGGTCCGCCCACATGTGGAACTTTAGCGGTCACTTTAGGGCATACATGCATATGACCAATTGTAGCAGCGGGTTTACCCATTTTGACTCCTTGTCGTGTCTTTGTTGGTTTATGAAATGCTATTCATAAAGCGGGATAACTAATAGCTTGTTACTGGTTACCAGTAGCGAAATTTCATTAATTAACTCATCTTTACTGTGATCAGAAAGTGCCACAGCGCTTTGAGTTGCATATTGATATAAGTTTGAAATTACATTTTCACTATTAAGTGCATCACTTAAATGAATAAAAAACTGCTGTGCATAATAGCCATTCATGGCTTTTAAATGACTTAAAGCCGGGCTTAGTAATGGATCGTCTGGCCTGTTTATCGGTAAACACACTAAATGCGGTAAACCATAACGGCAGTAAACAACGTGCCCGTTATTTGCAATGCCGTTTCTAAATCCTGATTGAAAGTTATTAACTATTTCCATCATTAATTTAACTTAATTACACCAGCAGATAAGGTAATGGCACTGCCATCTACTTTTACATTACTGCCTTTAATATCAATGTTTGTACCTTCAATAGTAATATTGCCACTACTGCTCATTTTAATTTGCGCCGAGCCTGTTTTAATCACTATTTCGTCACCGGCTTCAATATTAAGTGTTTTACCGACTTTTAAGGTGTCATTTTCACCCATTTCAGCAACACGGTTAGCTGTGACTTTGAGATTATCGTTATTAAGAATTTCAACATTACGGTCGTTATCTATTTTTTCGTTTTGATCGTTTTTAACGTAAAGCTGTTTATCTTTTTCGGCTTGCATATACACAAGCTCGCTGCCTTTTTTATCCTCAAAGCGCAGCTCATTAAAGTTATCTGCTCCACCTTCTTTAGTTGAGCGAGTCTTAATACCACTTTGCGTTTTTTCACCAGGTAATGCGTACGGAGGCATTAGGTCTGCATTATAAACAGCACCGCTTATTATAGGTTGATCTGGGTCGCCATTAATAAAATCAACCAGAACTTCTTGACCTACGCGGGGAAAGAAAAAGGCGCCCCACTTTTTGCCAGCCCAATTTTGTGCAACTCGGATCCAACATGAACTTTTAGAGTCTTTTTTACCTTCACGATCCCAATCAAATTGCACCTTAACGCGGCCATATTGATCAATCATAATTTCATCGGCGCTATCACCCGTTACTATGGCTGTTTGTACGCCGTTGATAACCGGTTTCTTTTTGCTCACTTGCGCTCTGTATGGAATGTCTTTTGGCACACATTCAAAGTGGTTAGAATACACTTCTTCACTCGATGCTTGTGCAGCGCCTGATTGGTTTGGTACCACAATCGACGTCATCATCGAGGTGATAGCAAAGGTTTTACCTTCAAGGCGTGGGTCTTCATGTTTTTTGAAACTAAACAGTTTACCAACAGAGAATGAGCGGCAGTCACTGCGCCCGCTAGAGAGCTTCATGTCTCTTTGCAGTGACTCTAGTTGAACTGATGCCAAATTAGCCGCGCGGGGATGACACTCTGCTTCAGCTGTATATTCAAAAATTTCTGATACCGATTGGGTCGGTAATTCTGCGTTTGCTTGCTCTGCATCAGGGTAACGTGATGGCTGTTTAAAATCGTAGCCCAAACGTTTGAAACTACCTGGCGCTAAGCTTAATCCGCCCTGCCAACGCGAAACATGAGACTCACTTAAATGGCCAGTTGAATGAACAACTTTAGCCTCACCACACATTTCATATGCGGTAATATCATCTGCTAAAACTAATGTATGGTTACTTTTTGTATGCTCAAAGAAGTAAAAAATCCCCTCGCTTTGTAATAAGCGTTGGATAAAGTCAAAATCTGACTCTTGGTATTGCACACAGTATTCGTATTTGGGGTAGGTTTTACTGGTTTTATCTGAAAAAGCCACATTGTGTTGGCCAAACAAATCAGCAAATATATCTTTAATTGTTTTCTTTTGGAAAATGCGACTGTTTTTACGATTACGCATAGAAGCGGCAAAAGGCACAATGGTAGCTTGATAATCAATGTAATTTTTTTGCTCATCAACGTCCGCCGTACGGCTTCCGTTAGAAACAAGCTGACTCACGATACCGTGATAATAACGCTCTCCGCCACCCTCGGCATTTTTTACCTTGATAGAAACAGGCTTGCCAACCAGATCTTCATGTGCAATTTGTTGGCCTATGGTGTACATATTGACCGACATAACAAACAAATCTGACATGGCTTCTTGCGCAACGAAGCGTGTTAAATAAAGGGCATCTTTACCAACAGGAGTACTAATTTGAATTACGTTTTTATCTTGTGTTGCTTTTTGCATTCCTTGCTTTTCCCATCCTGAAGATCAAAAAAAGCCCTGGGCAAAGCCCAGAGCTACAATCGGGTAACAAATATTACATTTGTTGACCTTTAACACCGCTGTAACCATATACAAGTGGTGCAGTGATGTTGTTTTGGTCGTCAGTAGGTGTAACAGTCATCATCATTTCAGTGTAGCTGATAGTGATTGTTTCAATTGGACGGTCGTTTTGAACTGATACTGAGTAGCTAGAGATCATGGCATCTGTAAGTTCGATTTTCATGATTTCTTCAACTTTATCACCTTGTTTAGTGATATGGAAAACAGCAGGTAGACCTTTACCAATAGTTGCTTCTTTGAAAAGATCCGGAGATGCTTTATCTTGAAGTTTAGTAATAGTCACATCGCCTAAACGAGTAGAGCTAGATTCACGATCCATCGCCGTACCAGTCGCTGCGCTAATTTCACGGCTAACGTTCCAATCTAAAGATAAAACTGTAATTAAATCTTTGAAAGACTCAGCAGTAGTTTCGCCTTTGATTGAACCGTATTTTAAATATGTATTTGCTTGCATTTGATAATGCTCCTTTTTATTAAACAATATTATCCATTATGTGGATTCGTTTACTTTGGTTACCCAAAATTCCTTGAAATCATTATCTTTAAAACAGCAATGAAAAGGTCTTCAGAATTCCTTTCCCTAGATGAAGACAATGTCTCAAAAATTCCTTGTTTCTATATAAGACACACGAATTATAATGCCCTAAAACTAAAGAAACAACCTTAAAAACAAGTTATTTTGAATTAACTTTAGTTAATTCAACATCGAACTCATTATCTTTAATTAACAATGAGATAGATGTTACTTTTTCACCTTCAACCATGCTTGAAAGCAAGATCTCAGACAATAGAGGTAGTACTTTATTCTGTAATATCGTGTGAATATTTCGTGCACCCGATCCGGCATTTTGACAATTTGCAATAATGTGCTCAATCACATCATCGTTATACGTTAATTGCGCATCATAGTGCTTTTTAACACGCTTAATTATTTTACTAATTTGCAACGCAGCAATCTGGGTAAGAATTTCATCACTTAACGGAATATATGGAATAACGTTAATTCGTCCTAAAAATGCAGGCTTAAATGCCCCTAATAAATCATCTTGTAGTGCTTTTAATAAGCCTTTAATACTTGGCTTACTTTCTTCATCTTCAAATAAGCTCATTGTGGTATCAGTACCCACATTTGAGGTCATAATAATGATGGTATTTTTAAAGTCGATGTCTCGGCCTTCACCGTCTTTTATGGTGCCTTTATCGAATACTTGATAGAAAATATCTTGCACGCCTGGATGGGCTTTTTCCATTTCATCTAGCAGCACCACACTATATGGTTTTCTTCTTACTGCTTCGGTTAAAATACCGCCTTCGCCATAACCAACATAACCTGGAGGTGAGCCAAGTAGTAATGACACTTTATGCTCTTCTTTAAACTCAGACATATTAATAACTGTTACGTTATCTTCACTGCCATATACTTCTTGTGCTAGTGAAAGCGCGGTCTCTGTTTTACCCACTCCGCTTGGGCCTGCCAGCATAAATATACCATTAGGGCGACTTTCATCTGCAAGCTGAGCACGAGAGGTTTGTACTACTTTAGCCATGAGTTCAAGCGCATGATCTTGGCCAACTACGCGTTGTTTCATTTGCGCAGCTAAATTTAAAATGCCATGAATTTCATCTTCATGCATTTTACCAACAGGAATACCAGTCCAATCAGAAATAACCTGTGCAATCAGCTCTTCATCAACTTGCCAATGCACCATGTTATGTTCGTACGAGGCTAGCTTAAGCTTACTTTCTTTTAACTGCTCAAGTACTTCAGCAGAAGAGTCTGCATCGTTGGTGTTAATCGATTCAAGCGCTTGGTTTAATTCTGCAACGATGCCTTTTTCAACGTTGAACTGCTCATTTAATGGTTCAAGTTGCTGTTCAATCTCAACTAGTTCAGATTTAAGTGCTGATAATTGTTCGCTGTGATCTAAACCGGTTTTTTGCTCACGATTTAACATTAAAACTTGCGCTTCAATTTCACTAAGTCTATTCATTAACTGCTCAATCGCATTAGGTGTCGATGCTTGGCTCATAGCAACACGAGCACAGGCCGTATCTAACAATGCAACTGCTTTATCGGGAAGTTGCCTGGCAGTAATGTACCTGTGCGATAGATGCACCGCACTTTCAAGTGCTTGCTCTGAAATAAACACTTTATGATGCTTTTCCATAACAGGAACTAAACCACGTAGCATAGCAACCGCTTTTTCTGGCGTTGGCTCTTCAACCTTTACCACTTGGAAACGACGTGTTAGTGCAGCATCCTTTTCAAAAAACTTTTTATATTCAGCCCACGTTGTTGCTGCAATTGTACGTAATTCCCCTCTTGCTAAAGCAGGTTTTAGTAAGTTAGCCGCATCGTTTTGACCCGCTTGTCCGCCACTACCAATCATAGTGTGAGCTTCATCGATAAAAAGAATCACAGGGTCAACAGCGTTTTTAACTTCGTTAATTAACGACTTTAAGCGATTTTCAAACTCACCTTTCATGCCCGCACCTGCTTGAAGCAAAGCCAAATCTAGGCTGTGCAACTTAACGTTTTGTAATACTGCAGGTACGTCTTTTTGGGCAATTCTTAGGGCAAGTCCTTCAACCACAGCGGTTTTACCTACACCCGCTTCACCCGTTAAGATTGGATTGTTTTGACGACGTCTAGTTAAAATATCAACCATTTGACGTATTTCAAAATCACGACCTAGAATAGGGTCTATTTTCCCCGCTTTTGCTTGAGCGGTTAAATCAACTGTAAATTGATCTAAGCTTGGTGTTTTAGATGAACCATTTGCAGGTGTTGTAGCACTTGCAGTGCTGGTATTACGTTCTTGCGATTGGGCAACAATTTCAGGCCATGCGTGTAACAGTTGTCCAGGTTCTATATTATTGAAAAGCTTACTACAACGCGTTACTAAACTAGACAAGGTATCGTCTTTTGTGAGCGTGTAAATAACGTAAGCACTACGAATTTGCTCATCGGTGAACTCAATACTGGTACTTAACCATGACTGCCTTAATAATGTAGTAACATGCACTGATAGGCTAGGCGATGAATCACTGCCCGTTTTAAATGACTCTAGTGATTGGTTTAAATCTTGCTTTACCTGATCAATATCAATATCGAACGAACCGAATATGAGCCTAACATCGTCTAGTTGCTGCTCAATCATAGCTAACATCCAATGCTCTAATTCAACCGTAAAATGGCTGCGGCTATTACATATTGCAACAGCTGCCTCTAAGCTTTTTCTACAATCTGGACTTAGTTTTTCAACTAATTTATTTAATGTCATCGTTGACATACACTGTTCCTTTTAATTTTTAATTATCCTTTAAACGATAACTTAATAGGGTTAAATTTAGGGGTGTTTTTACTCGCCATTAAAAAGCTATTAGCGCCAAGTTGGCATTCACGTTTAGACAACTGCACCGCATCAAGTTGTTGAAAATCTGATTCGATGATAAGTCGAAATGAAATCGCATTGCCCGCATAATCTTTTACAATCTTTGTAGCTAACTCAAATAACTTGCCTTTCGGTAACAAGGATTTTGCTTTATCAATATCAGTAGTGCTGATATGAATCTCAATATTAGAAGAAATATCCCATATCTTTTTACCTATTACGGTATCAACGCCTAAGCGAGCATGTTGTCCCTCATATAGGCGCTCACTTGCTAAACAAGTTTGTTCTTGTGGTTTCAGATCATGCCACTTTCCTACCATTTGTTTGATGACAACATCACAACCAAGGTAAGAGCTCAATACACTTTTTAAATCAAAAGCGTTACGAATTTTTCGGCTATAAAGGCCTGAAAAGTGCAACTGATGATCATTGTAGCCGCCACTTAAAAGTCCCAATATTTGTGTATATGGGTCTTTGTTTTTATCTTTGTTCACATGATTTAAAGACGGCTTATATTTTTTCCACGCTCGATAATATAAAGACACCAAACGATGATTAAACATATCGTAAAAGTCACGCATGGTGGTATCTTTATAGCGAAGACGCTGCATCACCAGCTCGCTGTAAAATTGAGGTAAAGCGCCCGAGCAACCCGTTAATCCCATAAAAGAGATCTGCATGTTGACTTTATGCAACCCATCATCAAAGCTAGCTTGCTCTAATTTTGTGATAGCGTTACCTGGGTAACCAAATTTTTGTGTTGCGGTAAATTTAATTAACTCTTGCTTTGGGCTACTGTCATACCCTACATAGCGATATTCTAAGCCATGCTTTTTAAGCTGGTTTTCAATAATGAAAACAGCTTTATAAAAATCAACTTGTGACGCTTGAGAAATAATATGCTGGATCATATTAACGGGCTTTCCCCAACTCGAGCAGGCCATTGATAATACACTTGCTCTTGTTCTTTGAGCCTTAAACTAACACGCGTGAAACTATTGATTGCCGCAAATTGTGCAAAGAAATGATCAAGAATAGAGGCAAAGAAAAACATGCCACTTCCCGAAAAATCATCATTGGCAAAGGTAATTTCTATTTCGCTTCCCGTTGCGAAGCTTACTCGTCCTTTTTGTACGACACGCGCCGTTGCTGGTTCTACAATCACGCGGTAAATATTATCAATAAGGCCTTTTGTTTGCGGTGAAGCTCTAAAGTCATACAGCCGTAACACTTCTTTAAGCTTGTTACATGCATCTTCTCCACTAAACGCATCAAGGGTTAAATGATTAACTAATTGCCAACGAGTTGCATCGGCTAATATCGGTCTAACTGCATGAGTAAATGGGATTAAACAACGTATTTTTTTTATTACATCACCACGTTCAGGCATTAAAAGTCCGAGTTCATCATCTCCAAAGGGCATGCTTGCAGGAAGGTTTCGATTACTGCAATTAGCACGTACTGTTAATACCGTGTTCCCTTCAGCATAATCCATAGCGCTATTTTCAAATCGTGCATCTACCAATGATAGAAACGATTCCGTACCTGACTCAACATAGCCACCGGCCCATGAGGCGGTTTCTCTGCGGATGTGCCAAAATAAATCATCATGGCCTTGGTATCGTGGATGAGTCTGCCCATAAAAAGGACACACTATTTGTTTGTTCCCTTTGTGATCAAACGCAATAACTTCTGAGATACCAATCACCTCTGAGATTTCAGAGTCCATATAGCGTGGTGTTAATTGGTATTCGTATTCACTCAGCTCAGGGCGAATCGGTTCTAGTTCTTGCTCAAACATATTGATAATGGGTGTACATCCCATTAAAAACATATTTTTGTCTACTTGCTTTTCAAGCTCGGTTGACTCTGAATCAAGATAAATATACACACTGCATTTGTTAGACTTTTTAGGCAGTGATGAACGAATATTTTCAAGCTCAACAAAGCGAAACTTTTCCGGAAAGGTAAAGTTTTCCACCAGTAACCGATAACCAGCACTTGAGCGCTGCGAATAGGGCACCACCGCTTCATTTGCATCAAAGCCTACGGCTTTTAACTGGTTTTTAGAAAGGTACTTTATACCCTCTTCACCATTATCAAAAGCAATACCAATAGCGTGTTTAAATAATAGTTCATACACTTTAAGCGTATGATGCCATTGGCCATTTATAAATAATCGTAATTTTTCCAGCCCGGTTTCAGCTAATGATACACCCGGATATTCACCGGTTAGCTCAAGTTTAAAAATTGACTTAGCTTTTTCATGCCAACGAGGCTTAGGGGCAACAAACGGACTATTATCAAATTGGGCACTTGTGATCTCAACAGGCCATAAATAAGTTTCGTAACAGGTTTGAAACTTACATTGCTTCATCGACTCAACATTGGTTTCTACTTCACTGCCTCTTGGAATGACCACACCCGTGGTGGACAGATTTTCAGCTTCTAATTTTACCACCGACATAGAAGGGATAGGCGCTTGGTAGTCTGGCAGCATCTGTCCCAATAGAGCATCAGTTAGCTCAGGAAAGCTGTCATCGAGTTTTTGTCTAATATTAGCAGTTAAAAATGCGAACGATTCGATTAGCCTAGATACATGAGGGTCTTCAATATGGTCATCGCTTAACTTTAATCGCCCAGCAACTTTAGGGTACTTTTCAGAAAAGTCTTTACCCATGTGGCGAACAAACGCTAGTTCGCGGTTGTAGTACTTTAATAACTCATCGTTCATAAAGAGGCCTCAATAATCTTCATACCTAAATTAACCGGCTCAACTTCAGAATCAAAGCTGATAAATTCAGGTTCTGGATCGGCATACAACAAGGCGTTAATCCTTAGGTTTAATACTCTGTTCACGGGTACTTCATCATCGGTAAACACTTCTACCTCAATAAACCGCGGTTCAAATTTTAAAATTGTATTTCTTACGGTTTCGCATAAAAGTGCACGCCCTTCGTGTGAGCTTACAGACATACTCGAAAAGTCAGGCAAACCATATGATAAACACGAAGTCGACAACTCAGCATATTGTGATGGCCAGGTATGCCACTGAATTCGAGCATTTAGCAGCGCTTCTATGTCTCTACGCACATTTTTTCTCAGCTCACTAATGCTGATCCCCTCAGTACGAGAAGGTGCATCTTGAAAGTCAGGCTCATCGTCAATGAGCCTATCTAAAATAGATGCTTGGAGTTGCTGCTTATGTTCAATCATAATCGTTTATTGCACTTACTCTGCTGTTTCAACGGCGTTGATTTTTAGACTGGGAATAGTGATTGCTTCATCGTTGACAAATAACATTTTCATTCCTTTACCTACAATAAACTCATCTTGTAGCTCATCCCAATCAGAAACCTGACCTAACTTTTCCAGCTCAGTATTTGAGTTTGCATAAACCAGCGGTAAATGTGCCGTGCCTGACGGACCGTCTTTGATAGTGATCTCAACACGTAACCAGATGCTCTCTAATAAAGACGCTACAGGTTCTACTTTTAATGTTTCAATTTCATTAAAGTTTGCAAGGTAAAACTCGCCATTCGTGCCTAGCACTTCCAAATATGGGCTTAAGCTATCATCTAAATCTCTAATTGCTGAATGCTCATCATCAACGCTTTCAAGACGAAGCGCTTCCATTTGTTTTGCAAGCGTTGCCGCTTCAGATGTTTCGCCTTCAAGTAGGGCTACGTGCATTTTTAAGAACAAGGTGTCTAGCTCATTAGCTTCATGAAAGAGTTTAGGAATACCCTTACCTTGATAAAAATCTACACGCGATTGTTGTGCGCGAATTAAATGCCTAAGGTTAACCGCACCTACAGCAAATTCAGGGTTCTTTTGCACCATAAAATCTAGCTGTTTATCTGCTTTTTCAAGTTCACCGTTAATGCAAAGTAATTCAGAATAAAGACTTCTAATATCAAAATTTAAAGGCTCATCTTGCAACTCTGTAGCGCAACATAATAAAGCATCAGCAAGTTTTCCCTCGCGAATTAAACTGTGTATTTTCTTCATGACTATTCCTTTATTTTATGATGAGGACTGAGCTCTGTTATTAACTTAATACTCGAGACCATTTGGTCTAACTGAAAATGGGGCTGTAACTGCAAAACCGAAAAGTAATGACCCGGATTAGCCTTGTTTTCACTTACTTTTATTTTTGCATTACTGAGTGGGTATTTACTTCTAATGTGCTCAGACGCAGAGTCTGACGCGGTTGTGTAGTTATTGATCCACGCTTGTAAATCTCTTTCACACGCTTGAGCCGTGCTGTAAGAGCCTACACGGTCTCGGGCCAATAATTTTAAATAGTGCGCAAAGCGCGATACACATAAAATGTATTGCAACATAGACGATAAACGCGCATTGATATTAGCAGCGCTTGAGTCGTAATTTTTTGTCTTTTGAACCGACGCATTACTGTAAAAAACAATATGTTCGGTATTTGTGACCGAAGATGCAGGGATAAAACCGAGTTCAGAAAATTGCTTTTCAAACTTACTGGTTACTAACAAATCCAGTGGCGGCTTAGCTTCTTTTTGATAAGTATCATTAGCAAAACTATCGCGAGCTAGCCCTGTGACTAAGCCTTTTGACACTTTCCCTGGCTCTATACCACGTATATGCCCAAACCAGCCGCTATCGCAGTAAGCTCTGATTATTGTCGATACAAATTGATAGGCTGCATTTCCCCACAGCATATCTGTTTCTGGATTAATAATTTGTTCTTTGAAATAGAATTCTTGATGGCGCTTACCGTCATTAGCATAAGGCGGCCTAACTAGCACATGAGGGAGTGTAAAACCCATGAATCTAGCTTCTTCCATTTTTCTAAAGCTTTGCCATTTTATATATTCAGGCTGCTCAAAATGATTAAATAAATCAGAGTAATAACCTAAATCTGAAAAGCTATCTGCGCCAAATAAGTTAGCCGATGCCGAACATATAAAAGGAGAAAATGCGGCGGCAGCCGTTCTTGACACTTCTTTAATCGTATCTATATCGTTATAAATAGTACCCGCTGAGCAACCATTACTAATTTCATAATCACCAATCATAATACCAAAGGGCTCGCCGCCAGCACTGTCAAATTCGTTTTGATAGAGTAATTGAAAAAACGTACTTTGATCGAAATCTATCGCTTTATTTACGTCTTTTGAGAGCGTTGGCCAGTCACAATTAAGCAATTTAACTTTTACTTTTTTTTCTTTGTCTTGTTGCTCTGTTTGTAATAATAGCCACCATAGATTTCGCCAACTAGCTTCTAAATTTTGAAAGCTTTTTGCATGAATTATATGATTGAGTTGTGCAGAAATCAGTTGATCGAGTTCAATGATCACACGCTGTAAATAAGGACTCAATGACTCCTTATTCCAAGAAAGTGGAGAATCAGAAGAGCCTTCAAGCCATAATAATAACGCTTTATCTAGGTTTTTTTCGTTCAAAAACCTATCGAGTAAAGCGTCATTATCACTTATTCGAGACTGCGACTTTTGTTGAAAAGTGAAGTCTTGATTGATAAATGAAAACTCTTCGTGATTCATTCTATTGCATCATCCTTAATGCAGAGAGCGGTATTATTAACCGATCTCTGGGATTTTAGCTACAAGGCGTAAAGAAGAAGTAAGCTCTTCCATTTGTAACCAAGGTTTAAGCCAAGCAACAGCGTTATAAGCACCAGGTTGTCCTGGGATCTCTTTTACAGATACTTTCGCATCAGCAAGAGGGTAACGTGCTCGAATATCTTGACCACCGCCCTCTGTCGCATTTACATAAGACAGGATCCAACGGTTTAACCATGATTCAACGTCTTCGGCTTCCATAAAGCTACCAATTTTATCGCGCGCCATTACTTTAAGGTAATGAGCAAAACGAGAAGTCGCCATTAAGTAAGGTAAGCGTGCTGAAATGGCAGCATTAGCGGTTGCATCAGGTGTTGAGTAGATTTTTGGTTTTTGACAGCTTTGGCCACCAAAGAAAACAGCATAATCAGTGTTTTTATAGTGACATAAAGGCAAGAAACCTAACTGGCTTAGCTCGGCCTCACGACGGTCTGTAATGCCAATTTCTGTTGGACATTTAAGATCTGGATCGCCATCATCACTCGTAAATATGTGCGTTGGTAAGCCTTCTACTTTACCACCACCCTCTGCGCCACGAATAGCAGTACAGAAACCATATTGAGAGAAAGCAGCGGTCATGTTTGTTGCCATAGCGTATGCGGCATTACTCCAACAATAATCACTATTATCAGTACTAACTGAACGGCCATCTTTCGCTTCAACTTCAAACTCTTCGTAGTTAAATTCTTCAACTGGTTTTGACGCTGCACCATAAGGTAAACGCGAAAGGAAACGCGGCATAGTAAGTGATACAAAGCGTGAATCATCGCTGTCTCTAAATGAACGCCATTTAGTGTATTCTAGTGATTCAAACACTTTTTCTAAATCACGTGGCTTAGTTAATTCTTCCCAATTATCAAAACCAAATAACGACGGTGATGATGCGGCAATAAATGGACAGAAACCAGCAGCTGCAACATTAGACATTAAGCTTAATGTTTCAACATCTTCTGGGTGATTAGTAAATTCAAAGTCACCTACAATCGTGCCATACGGTTCACCACCTGGGGTACCAAATTCTGACTCATATATTTTCTTAAAGGTTTGGCTTTGATCAAACTCAACAGCTTTACTTAAGTCTTTATGCAGCTCTTTCTTTTTCATGTTTAAAACACGAATTTTTAATGTTGAGCTAGTTTCAGAATTCATCACTAAGTGATGTAATCCGCGCCATGAGCCTTCAAGTTTTTGAAACTCATCCGTGTGCATTACGACACTTAACTGCTTTGAGATTTTTTGATCGATTAATTGAATTGCTTCATTAAACGTCACAGTCATGTTTTTGTTCCATTGAACTGTGCCTTTTAATGCTTCTTCAGTTAACGTTTTCAGTAACTCTTCAGCACGGCTTGACTCTGTTTGTTTAGTCGCACCGATTGCTTGCTCTAAAAGTGAAGAACTAACTTCTGCTACTGATTCTGATTCTGTTGCTAATTGTTCAGTGCTCATTTATCAGTCTCCTCTAAGTTAAGTTCTTTCGCCATCGAGTCTAAGCTTGCTGTGTTGCTTAATACTTCTTCTAGTACGTTTTCAAGTTCTTCTGAGCGGTCAATCTTCGTCATCAAGTCACGAAGCTTGTTACGCGTTTCCATCAATTTGCGTAACGGCTCTACTTGATTTACAACGGCTGCAGGCTCGAAATCGTCAATCGATTTGAAGTTCAAGTTAACTTCAAACTGAGAACCATCATCCGTTAATGTGTTGTCTACTTTTAAACGTAGAGATGGGCTCATACGCTTTAAAACATCATTAAAGTTATCACGATCAATTTGAATAAAACGTCTATCTTTTAGTGGCTTAAGCGCTTCTGTATTATCACCAGAAAAATCGCCCATTACACCCACTACAAAGGGTAATTCTTTTTTTACTGCCGCGCCCTCAGTTTCCACATCATAAGTGATATGTACTCTAGGTTTACGAACTCGTTTTAACTTATCATGGATACTCATTGAGAACTCCTTTTACTATGTTTCAGTTTCGCTGATCTTAATGCCAGACAACTTAAAGTATCCAGTCCTAGCATCACTATCTGTAATTAACTCATTTAATAACTCAGGTAGCGATAATTCGCTCCATCGAATAACTTGTTCTATCGTGTAAGACATCGGTGAATGAGGTTCAGTCTTTCTGAAAAAAGTCGCAATTTCTTGAAGTTTTTTAATTGCGTTTTCTCTTGAATTAATCTCATCACTGCTAAGCTTTTTAGGTTGCTCTGAGTCAGCTTGAATCGCATCCTCAACGAGTTCCTCTTCAGGCTCAGCGTTAGCTTTATCTAGTGCAGTTTGCGCTGCTTCAAGCTTATCTGCTGCTACGTGTTTTACCGCCGCTAAGCTCACTTCTAATGCTTGTTTGATGTTAGACGTCGGTTGTGGCTCACCTGTCACCTCATCCATAACTTCGCTCAAGGCAGCAAACTGCTCTATCGCATCTTCAATATCGTTTTTTAAAGACACAAAAAATTCGGTACTGGTCTCAGCGGCACTTTTTTCTAATTGCTCAAAATCAACTGCGCCTTGGGCTATTTTCTTTTCACGCTTTTCATCATTTAAACGCGAAATATCATACCCTTGCTGATACTCCCAAAAAGAAAAAGGATCCATACTGACACTGTCTGTCATATAAATGCTTTTTATTGGGATGATCAACGTGCCTTCACCGGCTGTACCATTTAAGCCAACTAAGGCTGACACTTTGTCTGAAATTTCATCACCGTCATCAAGTGTTGGATAAAGGGATTCAAAATGGTGTTCAAGCAAATACTTGGCAACGCGAAAACCAAACGCTATTCCTTTAAACCCGTGAACGCGGCATAAACCTTCAATTAGCCATGCAAGGTATTCAATATCCTTGCTTTCGCTTTTAACTGCCTCACTGCATTGTTCAAGTAATGGCAGCCAATCTCGCGAAAGTGAAGCAATTCCCTCTTCATCGACTAAGGCATTTCTTTCAGCCGCACGAAGTTGGTTTCTTAAATCTTTTAAGGCATAGTAAGTAGACGTTGGAGAGACGTCTGAGCGCGGATCAATACCTGCAAACTCAGCATCTGAAATAGGGGAAATATACTCTTCAAATAAAAACATTCCATTGTCCTAAATATTATCCATGTGCTCTAAGAAGCAAAGCGGAAATTATATTACATTCTTTAAATTAAATTACAAGCCTTGACGCTATTATGCCGATAAGCTGGCTAATGTTATTTTATAAATAATTGAAATAACAGTTTTTTTGTTCCTGATTTATTTACAACTTTTTTTCTTGATTATACTAAAACAGGCTTAATCAGCTACTTAGTGAACAATGGAATCGTTGCCTCATCTTGCAAATTGCAAGATTGTATCGATTGATTGGCATCCACATCATCATATTTCACTAAAATACAGGTCACGTTATCTTTGGCTCCTCTGACTAACGAAGAATGCATTAACGCCATTCCTGAATCAATAATACTAGAGGGTTCTAATGACAAACATATTTCTTCATCTGATAACTCGCCAGTAAGACCATCTGAGCACAGTAAAAATATATCGCCTGTGTTTATATCCCCTTCAACAACATCAACTTTTACTTCATCCATTACCCCTACGGCACGGGTAATTACATTAGACAGTGGATGATTTTTAGCTTCTTCAACAGAAATCATTCCTTCATCTATTAAGTCGTTAACTTGACTATGATCTCTAGAAACTTGAGTCAACTTACTGTTGCGTAACAAATAAGCTCTGCTGTCGCCAACCCATAAAATGTAATAGCGTTCATTTTTAACAAACAAAGCTGTCACCGTGCTGCCCGCTGTTTTGTTGCTTAAGTATTGCGCGCTATATTCAGTTAATTGTTTATTTGCATCTTCAATGGCTTTAACAATGTCACTGACGTTTAAATCTTCTAGTTTAAACTTTTCAACCTGGGTTCTTATAACATCAACAACTAATTGGCTGGCAACTTCACCCGCTTCATGTCCTCCCATACCATCAGCTACTACCCATAAATTATGGCTGTTAATTTCTACATGCGCGTCTTCGTTAAGTTGCCTAACAGCACCTCGGTGGGTAATGGCATAACTTGAGCTTAAATTGTTAATCACTATTTTTTACCTGTGTAAAATTCCATTCCCAATGTTTCCATCGTCCATCTAGCATAGCGGCCACTTGATTTACAGGCGGTAGAGCCGAAGTGATCAACACCATAGGCTTAATATTGCATGAGCCATGAGTCCACCAAACACTGTAATCACCATACTTTTTATATAAAATGGCATGCATGGCATCTTGTAAAATGTGATCACTTAATTCGGTACCAGAAAACTCCAATGCTGTAGCCTGTTTATTCTTATCTAGCGAGTTCGCAAAACTAACTTGCTTTTTAGTTGAAGTAATTTCGCTCAAAGTATTAGCTAACTCTTTGCGCCAAGAAAATAAATCAACGGAGCCATCAAGTACTTTGAGTACTGCATCTTCGTACTCCAACGAAAAAACACCAGAATGAAGCACATCGACAGGAGCAATATGTGTTGTTCGCGTTACCGTGAGAGGATAATGCCTCCCCACAGCATCCATACTTGGCAATAACGTGCCCATAACGCCAGTATCACCCACAATATTTGGGCTTAAGGCAAAATGCCAAACGGGACCTGTTAAATAGTTTTCTTGCCAAACATCACCAAGCTGTTCTTTACTTACAGCAATGGCAGCCTGAAGCCATTGCTCCCAATGCTCTGAAAACTCTTTAGTAACATTATCTTGAACAAAGTCACCTAAACAAGGGACTTTGCCAAGATAACCAATATCTACAATCGGGTCGGACATGAGAACTTCTCTACACTGCTATTCCAAAAAGGATGCCTGATTGAACTCGGCAATAATTCTACTTTTGCATTGTTACCCATTAGTGAGAAATGCAGCTCTAAGTCTTCACGCGTTTTACTTCGCTTTTCACTCAGTTCATCTAACATTCTGTATAGTGACCACTCACCTTGGTAGGTGGTGTTAATTGAACGCCCACCATTTGGTGGAGTAAATACCACTCGAGTTTTGCTTTGACCACTTGCACCAGGCCAAACAAAATTGGTCACCTTAAGCGGACCATGACGATAAATCATAGATTGGCCATCAATTTCAATCATGAAGCTTGAGACCGTTTTATCTAATTTAAAGGTACGCAAGCCAAACTCAATTCTTGGAGTATTACTACCACGGTCAAAAAATGCGGTTTGAATTTTGTAAGCATGCTCGAACATTTTTAACGTGTTGTTGCTAATACCAATATCTTTTTCAAACTTCCAAGGGGTTGAACTCATGTCCACACTCGGGGCTACGTAGCTATTGAAAAAGTTGTCTATGGTGCCATTAGGACCAAAGAAGCGGGTAAAGTCTTTAATGCTGACTTCTTTTTCAGCCTGCGGAGCAAATGGGTAACGGCCCACAATCGCCGCGTTATACTCGCGTAAAACTTTACTTTTCCAAATTTCATTTAGATGCCTGTTAGCACTATTTTTGGTTATGTTGCTAGTATCTCTACTAATATCCAGTAACCAACTATTAAATGGATAAGGTAAGTCGCTGCTTTGATACTCTAATTGGCGAATAAAGCTAGGTTTGCTCTTACCGCTTATTTGATCTTTAATGGAGTACTTAAGCTGATCGCCTCTATCAAGCTTGGTTAAATAAATATTTAACTCTCTTAAATTTTTCTGAATATTATCAAGTTGCTGAACATCAATATCAATAATATCTTCAAAGGCTTCTTCTACTTGGTAACCTGGTAGATCAATTTCAAATTTTGGAGCTTCATCAGGTAAAAAGCGCTTGATTCGATTTGCTTTAGTTTGCATAGCGACTTTAGCGGCATTGGCTGCCACATCACCAGCTACTTTTTGATTTTCAGATACTGGTAGTTTAGTAAGCTGAACATTCTTTTTCACCGCATTGATGATATTTTTAATCGGTGCTTCAGAGCCTGCTAGCACATCAGTAATATTGACGCCTTCAGCGGGTGAGCTGTATTGATTAAGACTCAAGTCATCTAAAAATGACTGCCAATAATAAATGTAATCTTGGAAATAGCGCTGCTCTAGTTTCTTCTCTATCTCCGCTTTAGAAATATCGTAAGTTCCTGAGGCTTCTTGCCCGTAAACCCAGCTACTAGCCATTAAGTTGCCAAGCATTTTTCCTTTTTCAATATTAAAAATGCCATGAAAACCATTAAAAGTGTATAACCCTGGAATGCTTCGCGTTAAGTCGCCGTTATTACGAAAAGTAAACTTTTGTGCACTTTCAAAGCTAATAATATCGGTTAGTCTGAAAGGCGGAATACTACTATCAAGAAAATCAGCTTGAAGACGCTGGTATGCTCTTTCCGCAATCGGTAGTTTAGTTAACTCTGCACGTGCAACTCGCACAGCTTGGTTATCTATTTCGGTTTGCGTGATTCCCTCATTGAGTAAAGCTGAAATATGATTCATTAACTCACCACGCGTTTGCATATTCATATCACCGGGTAAGTTTCTGTCTAAATAAGCACTGAACCACACCACAATATCTTCACTTTCAAAGTATTCAGGTTTAAACAACATTAAGTAACACTTTAGCGTTTCATATAAATAGCTTAAGTGTTCTGGATGCGCTTCCATTTCCTTAATTAAAGTATTAGCAACAAATGGCTCTAAATACGTTTGTAAAGAACGCTTGTAAGCATTAGTAGAAGATTCTTTAATTTCGGTTAACTTATTAAAACCAACTGATGAAGCATCCTCAGGGTTAATGAGCTCAGAGTTAGTAGCAGGTAGATTTCTCAGTGCATTTAGTCTGTCGTTCAACACCAATAAATTATTTCTATCAAACGAAGAGGCATCGAGCTCTTGGTAAGTAGTAATTGCCTCATCGGTGGCGTCTATTAAGTTGCTATTCCATGCAAAACTAAAGTACCACGAAACTGAAAAACCTAATAAAGCAACACACGCAGCTGAAATACTTGCAACGCGAAGCCATTTATTTTGCTTATCATGATGTTTGTTAGTGCTTGCTAAGTTTTGCTCAGGAAAAATAACACTTTCTAAAACATTCTTAATAAAGAAACTTTTAGATTGATTTATGTAATCTGTTTTCCCTGCGCTCGCATCATTTAAAAAGCTTGACGGTGTCCCTTCTTGCGTCGCACTGGTTAAGTACACCCCTCTGAACATGGGTAATTCTTCATAGGCATTGGGGGTGAAAATTTCTTTTAAAAAGTCATCACCTACGCCCTGCAATACCCGTAACTGTCGAGGGAATTCAAAAATTTTGGCACGGATAGCTTCGTTACGCTCGTTAATAAGCCGACGATTTAACATCTCCGTAAGCTTAGAAATTAAAGCATGGAACTCTTTATTGAACGCATCTACCTGAGTATCTTTATCTAAATCAAGTTCAAAGGTAATTCCCCAAACCTGCTCACATTCTTCTTCAGTTAGCTCAGCAAAAAACTCTCTAAAGCCTTCAATTAAATCAACTTTAGAAAAAATAACATAAACAGGAAATGTCATCCCTAGTTGGTTTTGTAATTCTTGAAGACGCTGTTTTATAGCACGAGCATGTAGGTTTCGCTCAGTTTTGGTCTGGCTCATTAGCTCAGAAATACCCATGCTGATCATCACGCCATTAATAGGGCGTAACGGGCGATGCTTTCTTAATAACCCTAAAAAACCTTCCCATGCTCTTGAGTCATGTTTTGCGTGGCTACTTTGTGTTGTGTAACGCCCTGCGGTATCAATTAATACCGCTTTATTGGTAAACCACCAGTCACAATTACGGGTACCGCCTACACCATGAACTAAGTCAACGCCTAGCTTATCTTTTAATGGATAATCGAGGCCTGAGTTATGAATAACCGTTGTTTTACCTGCACCCGGAGGGCCAATCATAATATACCAAGGTAACTGGTATATATTTTTACCTTTAAATAGCTTTACATCTTTTAGTAGATCTATAGCTTCATTCATTCTCGTTTTAAGAGTAGTAATTTCTTCGTTTACTTCACTACTATTGGCATCATTGTTATCAATTAACTCATCTGCCATTTTTTCATCGCGCTTATTTTGCTGCATAAGACGATAAATTTTGGTCACTGAAAAAACTAATAATACCAATAAAATAGTTAATAATCGTGATGCTACACCTGCAAGCGGTACATAGTCTGCCACTGCGATTAAAGGGCCACCAAACCAAATTAATAATGATAAGGCTAAAAAGCCGATAATTAATATAGCGGTTCGTGATGTTAGTGCGTAGGTTATTTTTTTAAATTTTTGTGAGAAACTCATTGCAGCCTCATTAAAATAATAGATCGATTTCAATTCGTCGGTTTAATGACCGAGAAGCTGAATCTGAATTGCTGGCGATAGGCTCTGCAGCGCCCTTTCCTTCTGGCCATAAACGACCGCTTAAGTTGGTACTTTTAGCCATTAAATTAGCAACCTGTGTTGCTCTGGCTAAAGAAAGATGCCAATTAGAAGGATACTTATCTGTACTAATTGGTAAGTCATCTGTGTGGCCCGTTATAAGCACTCGCCCTTTAGTTCCCTCTAAGCTTAACGCTAACTTTTCTAAAATAGGCTGAAATGATGGAAGTAGTTGAGAATCCCCTTGTTTAAACAAATTTTCACTGTTTATCGTTATGCGGATCCCATCGGAATTTTTTGCAACAGCAACAATCCCCATTTTAATTTCTGTTTGCAGTAACTGTTCAAGTACACGCAGCTGCTGATCTTTTTTATCAACCGTTTGATTAACAGCTAACGGATGAATGCCCGCTAGTTTTTCATTAATCGCAAAAACATCGTTATTTAGCTTCATATTTATTGATAGATAAATCATCAATAATATCAGCCCCAGCACAGAAAATATGACCCACAGTGGCACTTGATTTCTTAGTTCAACACCTGCAGCAACTCTTTGTTGCCAGTTTGGAGATAGTTTATTATTAATCGGGCCATCAAGCTGATTGAGTAAATGGTAAAGCTGTGAACGATACTCTTCGACTTTTGTATCGCCGCCGGCATCTAATCGATATTTCCCTTTAAAGCCTAAGTTTAAACAGTGGTATTGCAACTCCAAAAACTGTTTGTTTTTTTCAGGTTGCCCTAACCCGGCATCAAGTAGAGTATAAAAATACTCACCACCAAAGGTTTCTTTGTGAAAAGTCGACAGCAGACTTTCATCAGCCCACTCCATTGAGCTCCACTTTGAATTCAATACAGACTCATCAAGAATAGCGCATAGGCAATAGCGTGAATTATTAATCACTTCTTTTGATAGGTGCTGGTTACGGACTTCCACTTCAAAACGCTTTATAGCCTCAACACAGCGGTGCTTGAGCGCTGCTAGATTGCTCATTTCAAGCGATTGATTTATGGATATCACAAGAGAAAAGCAATCTGTTGCCGCTTCTAACAAGGGATTTTTAAAAATTGATACCTTATTATTGCTCATCGGCTTTGCAGAGGGTGGCTCAACCGACATAACGGTTTTATCAGCATCATTTTGCGCTGCACCACTGCTTGGGGTATTTCGCCCTAGTCGGCCAGGGCGTGGTTTTATAATGGTTTCGTCCATTGAAACTCTTCCTTTTAAAAAGTTAAGTTCTAATAGCCCAAAGGCTTAATTGGAGTTCTGGGTAACTTCCTGAGAGGTGGATAGCAATTCCTCCGCTGGAGCGCAGTTTTTCCCAATGTTCACCATGGCGATTTAATTCAAAATAATGAAAACCAGCATGGTAAGGGATCTGTCTTGGCGCTGTTGGCAAGTTACTAATTGTAATACCTGGGATCTGGTTGTTAACAAGATCACGAATGGTTTCAACGCTGCCAATTTTAATTTGCGAAGGTAGAATTTTTCTCAACTCTTCATGCGGAACGCTTGCTTTAATTGCTAAAACAAACTGCGCTGAATTTAAAATAGATTTATCTTTTAAGGCACCAAACGAAATACCAAACTTACTTTGTTCAAGCTTAATTTCAGTCGCGGTTTGCTCAATTACATGGCTTAATAATTGGTATAAAAAGTTAACCACTTCACTAAACACTTGCCCTAAATTTGTGTGATCATAATTAGGTAATTTAGGCACTCTTTTATTAGCCGTGCTAAAGGTTGATAACTCACCTGCCAGTTCAATTAAGCGGCTATAAAACACGTTCGGATGTAAACTATTAACGCTGAGCAAATTATTAAATATCGCGTCATATTTATTTAGTGTTTGCAGCATTATAAAATCTGCAACTGACGTACTACCCGCATAACCTTGGCACAACCTAGCAGCAATGCTTTCAGCGCGTTGCTTTATCATTGAGCCAATTTCTCTCACTAGCCCCGATAAAGGTTTACACTGCCCTACTTTTAAAGAGGGAGGAATGTACTTTGCATCTAACTTTATTTGCCCTTCGCTGCTCACATCCACTATTCGTGCTAAAGGCAACACGATATACCCTGAATGATCATCAGAAGACAGCATCAACTTACTGTATACTTTTGCAACTTGAATTATTTCTTGAGACTGCGCTCCCAATAAGTCATCACTCACTGCCAAATCGTTAAGCTTATAGCGAGTAACCATATTATCGTCAGTTGACGATATATTAACGCCACTATTTTTTAGCGCAGGAATAGCCAAATAAACAATTTCATCAAACACATCTTTATTAACCACTAAAGGCTCAGGTAAAGAGGTTGACTGAGGCATATCAATTGGCAATAGATCCGGGGTGATTGCAGTTAATGAATCAACAGCGAATTGACCACTGTTAAGTAATTCATTATCAATACTAATATCAATTATTCCCCATGGATCAGCAAGGTTTCCACTGCATACTTGCTTAATCACATTTGAAATATATTTATCTGATTGCTGAAAGTGCTGAGGTCTTAAAAACATCCCCTCAGTCCAAGCAACACGAGTGTTATCACCCATTTTAAAAATCCTTTTTTATTGCTCTCTCATGTATGTAGCAATCGCTTCTACATTTACATTGATGTCGTCATAACCGGTGGGGTCAACTTCAATAACCGCTCTCCACCTTGCTTGGTCTATATTTCTGTAAGCAACAACAACCCCAACATAACGAGTATTACGATTAAGGCTCATTTTATATTGCTGTACTGAATCAGGTTGAAGCTCTAACTCATCCTTTTTTAATAAATCAGGGCCTAATATCTTTTCTGGCGTATCGTATAAGCTAAAAAAATCCTGCGTGTCAAAAATTGTTCTTGAGCTCAACTCAAAAATTTTCATCACCACCGGAGAAGGGCGTTCTGATGTATCCGGATTAACATTTTTAGATACATTGATGATCAGATCTGTAGAAGGAGGTACGATTTTATTCATCGTAGTACATCCCAGTACCAAAAATAGTAAACTAAAACTCATTAAATAGAGCTTAACTTTATGCATTATTTACTTTCCTTTCTAGAGCGTTTCTTTGATTCGATCGTTATATGCTTTTAAAAAATCATCAGACATAGCCATAGCGCCTTTCGCGTTAACTTCCTGAGAAATATCATCATATAAACTTTGATATAACTTCCAGCATTTAGACTCTATTTGGCCTGGAATAATTTTTAACACGTTAGAATTATCGTTTGCCTGTTGATTAATTTGCACGGGAGAAACTTGCGATAACATCCCTTTGAGCACGCCATCTGCACCAGCGAGCAGTGCTTGCTCGTGCTTGCGTGTATCTACAAAGCTTTCTTTAATAGATTCATTCGAAGACAGAAAGCTTGCACTATTTTTTATGAACAAGTTCTGAATAACATCATCAATATTGGCAGAAAACTTCAATGGGTTGTTCTGTTCGGTCTGAAACATTGTATGGTTCAGTCTTAATTTGTTCTTTACAATCGCGCGTTGGCGTAAAGATTCCATGAGCTCTGTCAGTAACAAACTTAAGCCCTGCCCCATCTCAAACCACAGCTTTTCATTATCTAGAGCACTTTTAAGCTCATCCTTAATCCCCAATCCGTTTAAAAAGGCATCACAAAACACTTTATCATTTTGAGCAAAGCTTTTTACAGGCGCTGTTTGTTTTACAGCTTGCTGCTCAGCATTATAACGTTTAGTCGGCGCACTTTCTTTTATTGGAGCTGGAGTGTCAACTGGCGCTGAAGAATTCACTTCGTCATTACCAAGATCAAACTCATCGGTATTCATAAGGCGAGTTAGCTCATCCCAATCTTCTGGAATATGATTATCCGCTGTTGCTTGTTGTGAAATTACAGATACCGCAGGCATAGACTCATTCATAATTGAATCATTGAATAACGGCGCAGACTCTGCAGTTTGACTACTATGTGAAGCAAATGTACTTACTTGTTGAGAACTGTTTGAAGTAATAGGATTACTAATATCTGCGTGTGGCTCATCAGCTAAACTAACATCAACCTGAAAATCACCAATAGTTAAGACATCACTATCTGACAAACGTTGTTTATTACCTTGACCTAAAGGCGCCACTGCAAAATTAATAAACAAACCATTGGTTGAATTATCGTATATATAAAAAGAATCGCCTTCTTTTTCAATTCTACCGTGCTTACTTGAGATAATTTTTTCAGGATCGGGGAGATGCCAATCGCATCCCTCAGAGCGACCAAAAGTGAGTGAATCTTTTACCGTTTTGGTAGCTTCGATTTCAGGCGAAAGTCTGTGATAACTAGTGATGTTTAGTATCAGTTCCATTTGATAAGTCAGTCCCTATAGCATTATTGTGAACAGGATAAAGTAGAAGCGAAACTATTGTCAACATTGAAATTAACACAGAGAAATGTCGCATTGTAGATTTTGTCTCTAAAACAATACGGCCTATATACTCATCGACGGCGTTTGTTACTTTTCTTTTTAATGCTTTTTAACTAGGCCAAAAATAAACACTTTAGAGACATCTTCTGGCTTTAAACCGACTTTTTCAATTCACTATAAAGCGAGTTCACCGGCAACAATATGCTATTCAGGCATTGCTATAATTGTATATTTTTGTAAAATACATGCTTATATCAGAGGGAAAATTGATAGGTAAGTAGAGATTATTTACCTTTGTAATTATTTAACTAAACACAATAAAAGGATTTTTTAATGAGCAATATTAATGATAACAACGATAAAACTCAGATTGCTTCTCTAGACTCCAGCACAAAAAAAACATCAAGCATCCATAAACAAAACCTCCTCGGCAAAAAGATATCCGATCGCTACCTAATTGAAGAGCTCATCGGGCAAGGTGGAATGTGTTACATATATCGTGCGCGAGATACCTTTTTAGAAAACAACGGTCGCTCTGAAGCATCGGTCGCTATAAAAGTGCTCCAAGAAGAGTTTTCCAACTCTGAAGAAGCTATTTCATTATTGAAAGATGAAACAGCAAAAACACAACAACTTGCTCACCCTAGTATTGTAAAAGTGTACTCAGCAGACTCTGATGGCGATTTATATTATGTCACTATGGAGCTCATTGAGGGAGAAACTCTAGAACAAATTATTAAGCGAAATAAACCCTCAGGTTTAGCGTTTAAAAAAGCGAAAATTATTTTAGAGCAATTAACTGACGCCCTTATATATGCCCACTCACGTGGCGTAATACATAATGATCTTAAGCCTTCGAATATTATTTTTGACTCTAATGGTAACCTCAAAGTGCTTGATTTTGGTATTGCTAAACACAAAAGTTTGGACGACCAATATGCTGTTAAAAACGAAAGTGAGTTTGCAACCATTGGTGGTTATACTCCAACGTATGCTAGCCCTGAGCAGCTAAAAGGCGGCGAAGCATCCATTAAAGATGATGTATTTTCATTTGCCTGTATTGCTTATGAGCTTCTAAGCAGTAAGCACCCATTTAACCGCATTGCTGCAGATAAAGTCCCTAAAAATACTACTGTAAAAAAACCAAGTAATTGCCCTCTCCTTTTATGGAAAAATTTACATAAAGCATTATCTTTAAGCGCCAGCCAAAGACTCGATTCACTAGAACAAATTTCAAAAACGCTAAAAGTAAACTTAAAACCCGCTATTTTTGCCAGTGTGGCTAGTGTGGCAATTATTGCCTTAATAACTCAAAATTATTTTTCAAGCTCAGATAATACCAAGCAATTACAGGCACAACTTGATAACGCCAAGGCAATCAACCAACAAGTGGAAGCATGGATGTCTTGGCAAGGCCCTACTATTTTAAACAAGCTAGAACAAATTCCGCCACAGTATGAGGTGCTTAAACAAGGATTACTCAGATCAAATCAGCAAAGTATATTAGATAGCTTTAATGATGAAGCAAGCCAGTTTAATAATATTGCGGGCCGTAAATTTAAAGATTTTGATAAAATAATAGCGGTCTATTCTAATGCACTGAACTACTATCCCGATTCAGAAAAACTTTCGATGCAATTAGAAAGTGTATTGAGAGAGCGCCAATCAATTATTTTTGATATTACCGCGAGAATAGATTTATTACTCGAACAATCACGCTACAACGAAGACCAGCCCAATAGTATTGCTCATCTCGTTAAAGATCTAAAAGAAGTAGATAAAACTTACCGTTATCAACCAACAGATCTGCATCTTGATAACTTTACTGTTGCGTTAAACACAGCCATAGAAAGCGATGATGTCATCTCACAAAAAGTACTTTTAAATGTGGGTAAAATTATATTTTCAAATAACAAAAAAGCAGAAGAGCTTCTTGCTAATTTAATGAAGCGTGAGTCTGCAATTAATGCACTAACCGCATACCAACAAAAGATTAATTTAGGCGAACAAGCCGAGTTTCCTCGTGCCGATGCGGTCATTTTTTATGGTCCAAAGTTTCAACGCTTTTCTGCACAATTAGAAACTATTGAAGATCATAAAGCTTTAATGGAATTTGAAGAGTTTATTAAATCCGAATCGACAGCACTACCCAACGATTTTTCTCTTTTAGTATCACTTAGAAAAGAATTATCGAGACGTTACATTAGTACAGCGAACGATTTAATGAAAAAAAGAATGTATAAAGCAGCTGAACGTTTGGTTGAAAAAAGTGAGGCCATCACGCAATCGTTAGACAATATGCTTTAAACAACTCTTATTTATTGCTCAAAAATAACACAGATATAATTGAATATAGATTAGTTAGCTATTAGACTAACCCAAAATATACATAATAAAGTCAAGGACGACGAGTGCATTTTCATCATCATACACTCCGCCAAGATTTTAAAATATTTAGACTTTTTATAATTAATGGAGTACCTATGAAAAATTTAAGCTTATTAGCTGCAGCCGTTATACTTACGGGTTGTTCGACAACTTCTAGTGTAAATAAACCAGAGGAAGTAGTTATTGAGCCAACGTCTCAAGTTAGCGAAGAGAATGCGCCGATATCACTGACTGTTATTACTAACCCTGCAGACTCTAGAGTACGCATTATGAATATAGTGCCTGTATATCAAGACGCTATAGAACTAGATGCAGGTAAATATGATATCGAAGTAAGTAAGGCAGGCTATGTGACTTATAGAAAGTGGGTAACGGTTGACAAAAAAACCATCTTAACTATTGAGCTAGATGAAAAACAGCTAAGCCAGTCTGCGCAATAAGCGAATTATCAATTTAAAATGCCTTTATTACGCTCAATAAAGGCATTTTAAATACGGTAATAGGCAAACCACGCATAACTAATTACACTAATATTAACTACAATACATACCCATAGCACTGCAATAAAAACTCGTTTTTGTGACTTATGCCGTAAACTTTGCTGCGCTATAAGTGCACCGGGCCACCCTCCAAATAAAGCCAATAGATGTAAGTGTCGTTCAGGTATACGACTGACTTTTTTGTGGTTTGATTGTACCGCTTTTCGCTTATCCCATGCGTAATATATATATGTAATACAGCTGATCAAAGAAACATATATGGGTAAGTACATTTCAACTTCATTATTTAAGTAAGCTAACCAAAATAAGGCTATAAACAAGCTGGAAAATATAATTAAGCTACTTTTTATCAAAAAATAATCGCCTATAATGAAGATAATTAAAAGAAACACCAAGGTTAAATTATGACATATTTAAAGGCTTCGATGCTGCTGTTTTCACTATGTATATTCAGTATTCAAGCAAATAATAAAACGGATTTACTAGAGCCTGAGCTTGCGGTATTCACTCCTTACTTAGGTACTTGGCAAGCTGATTTTCATATAGATAAAAACCCGCTTCCAACCCAAGATGTGACCAAATGGGAGCGCACCTTAAATGGTAAAGCCATTCGCACTACGCATTCTATAAATGAAGGTGAGTATGGGGGCGAATCAATGATTTTCTATGATCGCAAAAAACAGTCATTAGTATTTTATTATTTTACTACGGCTGGCTTTTATACCAAAGGAGTCATGAAAGTGTTGAGCCCAACACAATTTGTTGCTTATGAAGACGTCACTGGCAGCCAAGAGGGCATCACTAAAGTTAAATCAACTAGTGAATTCAAGGATGAGCAATTTGTTGTTTCCACCAGTTATTTAAAAAAAGGTGAATGGACTAAGCCGCAAATTCGCACCTACCATCGCAGCAATAAAGAAGTAAAGTTTAAATAAGTTTTACTTATTGCCTTGTAATACCTAAAAACGTATTAGTTCTTTAAAAAACAGTGTTCTAGCCATTAATAATTACGATTTTGAACTAGAACACTGATCTTAAGTTACTTTATAAATTTTTTAAACGCATTATCAACAGGCGTATCTGCAAGATGGTTGGTGTAATTACTCATCACCTTTTGCGCAAGACCCAACACAATTTCAAGAAGCTGTTGTTTTGTATACCCTGCTGCAAAAAACTTTTCCTGCTGTGACTGACTTAACACACCACGTTCTCGTGTCATTTCAAGCGTTGTCTCACGAAGTGTCTCAAGTTTAGGATCAGCAAGCGGGGTTTTATTGACTAATGCATCCACAATATTCTCATCAACCTTCATGGCAGCGGCTATACCACTGTGTGCTGGCACACAATAATGGCACTCGTGCTCAACATTAATTGATTGCCAAACAACCGTTAACTCTTGTGCATTAAACGATGTTTTTTGAAATAACTCATGCAGTACTTGATAACCCTTTAGCAATGTTGGTGCCTCAGCCATCACAGCATGAAGATTAGGCAACATTCCAAAAGCGGCGACAGAGTCTGCTAATAAAGGTTTTGCCTCTGCTGATACATTTTCTTGCGTGTATAAGGTAAATTCAGCCATAGTTTTGCTCCTATATAATAAATAGTATTAAGTCGTGTTGAGAAACATATTATTTGATTTTGAGCGGTCGCTCAAGTTAAAATTGAACAGTCGCTCAAATTAATAGAAACTATTATGGCCAATAAAATTAAATTTGAACGTGAACATGTTGTTCGCGTGGCAAGTCAGCTGTTCTGGGAGAAAGGCTTTCATGCTACTTCTACCCGCGATTTACAGGAAGCTATAAATATGCGACCAGGAAGTATTTACTCTGCATTTGGCTCTAAAGAAGGGTTATACAGTGAATCTTTAAAAGACTACACCGTACAGATGAAAAGCCAAATTGAGGGCTTTATAGCAAACTCTGATTCGATTTTAGGTGGTTTGCGGGCATTTGTTGAAAATGTAATTATTAAAACCAAGGACTGCAGTCCAAGTGCTATTTGTATGTTAGTAAAAGCAAATACCGAATTTCCTGAAAAAGACACGGCTTTAAGTGAGTTAAGCGCAGGCTTACTGACTAAATTTGAATCTTATTTAACCACATTGTTTACCCGCGCTATTGAAAATGGTGAGCTAAGCGGTGATTTAACTGCAACTGCATACGCACAATTTTTCCAAGTGCAATTTACAGGATTACGAGGTTACTTTAATCGCCCTGCAGTCGAGCATTTGGCGATGCCGATGATCAACCAAATGTTTGTACTAATCAAAAAACTGTAATCCTATTGGGTGCTTGTCTTTGCGCTTAAATAAACTCTTTTTATATTCAGTTTGATTATTCAGCGTATAAAAAAGCGGCTAATCTGTATTAAATTAGCCGCTTGTTTAACTCTAAATAAAAAAATTTACGTTTTCAACTTATTCAGCTCAGCGTCTTGCTGTGCAACCAACTTATTGAGTTCTTGGCTGCTATCGCCTGCCTGAGCAGATAAATCAGAGAGCTGAGATGCCGCATCAGAAATAATAGTTAAATTACGATTTATTTCTTCAGTGACCAAACTTTGCTCTTCAGCTGCGGTTGCAATATGGGTGATTTGGTTAGTTATTTCATCCACTTTTACAACAACACTGTGCAGTGCATCAAAGGCAGTAGAAGTTTCATCAACTGCATTTTCAGCACGTACAACGCCTTTTTCAATGACAGTTGAGGCATTTCCTACTTCTGATAACAAGCTATCAATTAGGCTGCTAATATCGTCGGTGGATGAGCGAGTTTTAGACGCTAAAGCCCTAACTTCATCCGCAACAACAGCAAAACCTCGACCATGTTCACCGGCACGTGCAGCCTCAATGGCGGCATTCAATGCCAGTAAATTTGTTTGCTCAGAAATAGTTCGGATCACATCCAAAATTTGCGTAATATCATTACTACGTGAGGCCACTTTTTCGACTGCTTGGTTGGCTTCTTTGATTTCCTCAGACATTGTTTTAACTTGGGTCATCGCAGAAGATAAACTCGACTCGCTGCTAACCACTAAGGTATTGATTTCATCAGCTTGTTGCGCAGATTGCTCAGAAGCTTTTGCCACTTCAAGTGCTGTCGCGCTCATTTCGTTCATTGCCGTCACCACACTTTCAATTTCTTTAAACTGTGCCTGAACATTATGCTTGGTTTCTACGGCAATATTTGAGGTAACTTCGCCTTGATGCTTGGTTTGATCCGAGACCGCTTTTAGCTCACTAATAAGTTCACGCAGTTTTGATAAAAACTTATTAAATCCTCCGGCCAAAGCTATAAGCTCAGCATGCGTATCCACATGTAGTGTTTGTGTTAAATCACCTTCAGAGCTGGCTAGGTTATCTACACGTTCTTGTATTTGTTTAAGTGGCGCCACAACACTGCCTACTACAAGCTTCATTACTATAAATGCCAATACCGCAATCACAGTCCCCGTGATCAAAATAATCACACCCAGCTCTTTTGCAGCCTCAGACATGCCAGCAGTTAATTGAATAGGTCCTTCAAAGGCAAGTTCAGCGGGAACTTCAATTAGCAGCATCCATTTCACATCAGCAAGCTTAATTTCAATCGGGTAAGACACCATTATTTCAGCGCCTTGTTTGTTTGTTCCTTTGGTGCCTTTTAGAGCTTTATAACTCTCATAACTTTTAGCGCTAACCGCTTCTTTTAAAGGGCGACCTAGTTTTTCTTTGTAGTGGCTCGTACCGACAATTAAACCCAAATGACTAAGTAAGGTTACTTTTGCTTTACCATCATAAAGCGCTTTTGAAAGCTCTTCTGTCAATTTTTGAAATACAGGTAGTGTAATATCCGCGCCTGTTACGCCAACAAATTTACCTGATTTAATAATAGGCACCACTAAAGAGGTCATCATCTCAGAATAACCCGGAGTTATTTCATAGAGGTAGGGTTCCATGATACAGGGTTTTAATTTGTCTTTTGCACACAAGTACCATTCAGCTTCACGTAAACCGAATTCATTAATTTTATCAACATATTTTTCTGAGGCATCTTCTACTACTTGTTGTTCAACAACGCCGTTCGAATTTCTCGTTAGATAAACCTCTAGTGTGCCAGCTCCAGCAACTGAATGATCGTACCCTTGGGTAAAATCACTATCTTTGCCATCAAAGCCATTTTTTTCAAACTGTGAGTAAATACTAGAAATAACATCATTGCTTTCTAGTATTGAGCGATTTAGTAGAGCGACAGATTCTCTGTTTATGGATGTTTTATCGGCGTCTTCTAAAATACTGCCAAGAGAGTATGGGATCCGATAAGCTTCATTGATAAATGCCGCAATTTTCTCACCGTATGCGGCTGCATTTGCGGTTAATCGACCATCTACTTCACTGACAATTAATGTTTCTGCCTCTGAAGAGGTTTGTGCATTACTGGATGATAATTTAGACCACAATATTCCTGAAAATAGTACAACCGTTAAAAGTATACTTCCAACACTTATCCACAATAACTTTTTTGCTAACGCTATTTCCCGCATTAAAATTACCTTACCTTACATATGTATTTTTTAGTTTAGACCAATTAAAAGAACATACTATAAAATATTTCAGAAATACCGTTTAGTGACTTATTTTAGTATTTAGTGTTCGGCTAACTTTGTTTAGTTAACCGTTGAGTGATTAAACAAACGAGCAAAAGTAAGCTAGCGCTTACCCACAAACAGGCCTGCAGCCCATATACTTTATACATAAAACCAGAAAGTACTGTCCCGACCAGTCTTCCTGCAGCGTTAGCCATGTAATAAAAACCTACATCCAAAGAAACACCATCACTTTTAGCAAGGCTGACAATCAAATAACTGTGTAATGATGAGTTAATAGCAAATGCAGCACCAAAAATAAATAACCCAACAATTAGCGTAGTGTTTACAGCTATATTAAACTGCATCAAACAAGCTAATAACAAGGTGACACACGCCAATACTCCCCCCCAGTAAAACGCTTTCTTTATCGCATCATTACTGACAAGTGACTTGCCTGTAATTTTTGGTGCTTGAGATTGCACTACCCCATAAGCAATCACCCATAGTGCCATAAAACCACTAACCCACCAGTGTGGCCAATTAAATTGCGAGGCTAAATAAACAGGCAATGCAACAACAAACCATACATCACGAGCAGCAAATAAACAAAACCGAGCGGCACTAAGTAAATTAATCGCCCTAGACTTAGAAAGTAACGCTTTAAATTTTGGTTTATTTTTAGCTTTGCCTATATCACCCTCTAAATACACTAAGCTAATGATCCAAGCGATAGTTAAAAGCATAATTAAAGCAACTAACGCTCCAACAAATCCTAGTAAAGTAAGTAATAGCCCCCCTAAAAAGAAGCCAACTCCTTTTAATGCATTTTTAGAGCCCGTTAATATAGCAATCCATTTGTATAATTGGCTTTGCTGATTATCACCTTCGGGAACTAAATATTTAATCGCACTTTTAGCGCTCATTTTATTGAGATCTTTGGCAACCCCACTTAAGGCTTGCGCTAACATTACATAACTTACCGATAACCAATCGCTTGGTGCACACAACATAGCTAAGGCCACAACTTGCAGCCCTAATCCTATGTTCATGGTTTTATTTAAACCTAAATGCGCACCTAACCAACCGCCAATTAAGTTAGTAATAACCCCAAATAACTCATAAAACACAAACAGCATGGCAATCGCGAGCGCGCCATACCCTAACTGATGAAAATACAGCACCACCAGCATGCGAAGTGCGCCATCTGTTAGTGTAAAAGCCCAGTAATTACCCGTAATAATGCCATACTGTTTTAAAGCCGATGGTAAATTGGCGATTTGCGAAAACATCTTCAATACCCTGAACTAGTTTACTAAATCACTTTGTCCTACTTTGAGCATCAGCTCAGCAGTCCGGTTGGCATAACCCCATTCATTATCATACCAAGCATAGAGTTTAAGTTGAGTGTGGTTTATAACCATTGTCGAAAGCGCATCTATAATTGTGCTACGAGGGTCTGTTTTGTAATCAATAGATACCAATGGCTTTTCTTCATAGCCTAAAATGCCTTTTAGCTCGTTATTAGCCGCTTGCTTAAACCATCCATTCACTTCTTGTTCGGTTACACCACGCTCTAGTTCAAACACGCAATCAGTAATTGATGCATTGGTTAGGGGGACTCGAACCGCATGGCCGTTTAATTTTCCTTTAAGTTCAGGGAATATCTGCGTAATAGCCGTTGCACTGCCGGTAGTGGTAGGAATTAAACTTGTTCCGCATGAGCGCGCGCGACGTAAATCTTTATGAGGTGCATCTATAATGGTTTGGGTGTTGGTAATGTCATGAATCGTTGTTATGGATCCATGCTTAATCCCTACTTTTTCTTGCAATACTTTTACCACAGGCGCTAAACAATTTGTTGTGCATGAAGCCGCGGTAACAATTTTATGTAACTGCGGATTATAAAGATGATCGTTCACCCCTATTACCACATTCAAAACACTCTCTTCTTTAACTGGGGCAGTAACAACCACACGCTTTACACCTTGCGCTAAATAAGCGTTGAGTAATTCTGTGGTTTTCATTTTACCGCTGGCTTCAATCACCACATCACATTGTGACCAGTCAGTCTCTGCAATCGATTTATTATTCGTTACTTTAACCGTATGCTTTGCTACAGAAAAACTATTATCATCGGCTTGCACCTCATATTTTAGGCGCCCGTGAACCGAGTCAAATTCTAATAAATGGGCATGTGTTTTCGCATCAGCAGCCACATCATTAACATGTACAAATTCAACCTCAGGCCAATCAATTGCCGCTCGTAAGGTTAAACGTCCGATTCGTCCAAAACCATTTATGCCTACTTTAATCGTCATTATAAAATTCCTTTAGTTAGTCACAGCATTTTAAAATTCGCTCAGGACGCTTGCCCATCACATTTAAACGCTGTAATTGATGCTCATAAAATGTAGGGGTGGCATGTAATGTTTTTGTAATTACATCTTTCGCCCAATCAGGTAGTGATTTATTTAAGCTATAGAACACCCATTGATTTTGCTTACGATCAGCAAGCAAACCGCATTGACGTAATACAGCTAAATGCCGTGAAATTTTAGGCTGGCTTACATCAAGTGCCGCCACTAATTCACATACACATAACTCATCTTCATGCGCAATAAGCAGTATTGTCTTTAAGCGGGTGTCGTCAGCGATACATTTAAAAAAATGCAGAGGATTTAGTTGATTCATACAGTGTAGTCTTGTTTTGCATACAACAACAATATATGAAAAGAAAGACATATGGAATAGTGAATATATGAAATTTCATATATTCAGGTAAAGTTATCTATTTTCCGCGTCAACTCAAGTTTGGCTTTTAGAGGTGTGCCCAATAAAAAACACGCAATGATCACTCATGGCGTGTTTTTATAAACAATATAAAGAGGTTAATTAAATAACCGACAGCTCTACTTCAATATTGCCACGAGTTGCATTTGAATATGGACATACTTGATGTGCTTTCTCTACCAAGGCTTGTGCCGCTGCTTTGTCCATATCACCTAGTGATACAGCCAATTTTACAGCAATACCAAAACCGGCATCAATCGCACCAATAGACACTTCAGAGTTAATGTAAGTATCACTTGGTAACGCAATTTTTTCGCTACCCGCTACAAACTTAAGTGCACCAATAAAACAGGCAGCATAACCTGCTGCAAATAATTGCTCTGGATTAGTGCCTTGTCCATCGTCACCACCTAACCCTTTAGGTGTTGATAAGTTAATATTTAAACGACCATCATCCGATTTAGCAACGCCTTCACGTCCGCCTGTTGCCGTTGCTTTTGCTGTATAAGCTACATTTTGTAATACATTCATAGTGAACTCCTAAGATTAAAATTTCTAAGTTAATTACTTTGCATGCAAAATAATAGATCAACTAAATTCCGATTGCAAATACTTTGCATGCAAACTAAAATACTCTGTATTGAAATGAAGGATAAAGCGATGTCGTTTGAACAGTTAAAATTAAAAAATCAGTTATGCCATCGTTTATATATGGCGTCCAACAGCATAGCCCGTGCCTATCGAGAACCTCTAGCTGAGCTTAACCTTACCTATCCTCAGTATGTTGTTATGATGGCGCTGTGGGAACAAGATGAAGTAACTATCGCTGAGCTAATAGATAAAACCGCAATTGATGGTGGCGCGCTTACTCAAATATTAAAAAAAATGACCGACAAGTCATTACTTAACGTTATAAAAGACGAACACGATAAGCGTAAGCGTTTGGTGCAACTGACTCACACGGGTCACTCTTTAAAACTTGAAGCTGCCGACATCCCAAAAAGGATTTTTTGCAAATTTGACAGTATCGACACAACCCAAGCACAACAATTAATGCAGTTACTCGACTTAGTGGTCAATGATCTGACCGACTAAAAACCCAGCTTTACCCAGCTATAACTTAACAAACAAGGCGTTAATTAATGACTCATTTAAAAAAACGACTTATTGCTATTACTTACAGCATTACATTACTGGTAAGTAATGGAGCACTTGCCAATAATAGTGAATTAACCACTGTTGCGACATTTGATGCACAACACCCGCCTGGCAACATAGCCATTACGCCATCTGGCCGTAAGTTTTTATCTATACATGGTTTTTATGGGCAAAATCAAAAAATCATGGAGCTATTAAGTGATGGCACCACTAAACCCTACCCTAATGAGCAATGGGCTTACGCATACAACAAGGGTAAAGGCTTTTACGGGGTACTCGGTGTTAATGTATCAAGCGACGGCATACTGTGGATGCTTGATACCTCAGGGCCTGATCATGCGGGGAGATTAGTTGGTTGGGATACCAACCAAGAGCAACTGCATAAAATTATTTACCTAGCCAAACCAACAATTACCGATACCTCGTTTTTAAACGATTTAGTTATCGATAATAAACACGGCGTTATTTACATTGCCGATACAGCACAAGGCAGTCAGGCTGCGATTATTATAGTAAACCTAAAAACCGGTGAAGCGCGAAGAGTATTACAAGATAGCCAATACACCACCGCCGAAAATATTGATATGGTTATTAATGGCCGAACAATGCGCCTAGGCGGACAACCTGCGCGTTTAGGTGTTAACCCAATTACGCTTGATCCTAACGAAGACTGGCTTTACTTTGGGTCAATGTCGGGGACTTCGGTTTATCGTATTGCCACCAGCGCAATTAACAACGAGCAGCTTTCAGCAAAAGCGCTAGAAGCTAAAGTAATGCGCTACGGCACTAAACCCATTTCCGACGGCATTACGGTGGATGGGGGCGGTAACGTCTATGTGACCGATATAACCAATGGTGCAATTGGCGTCGTAAAACCAAATGGCGACTATGAAGTGTTATTTAAAGATGATCGCCTAAGCTGGCCAGATGGCTTTAGTTATGGTGCAGATCATAAAATATATTTTACAGTAAACGATTTGCACAACTCGCCGGTGTTAAGCAATGATAAAACTCAAAACCCTAATAAGTTTAAAGTGATGTCGTTTACGCCCCTTGTAAAAGGTAAAGTAGGTCGTTAATAACCTAACGCAATTACCCTAGCCCTGTCATGTAATGCAGGGCTTTATAACATCACACCAAAAAAGTGCATATTTTATAATCACTCCCCCAATTTGGTGCCTCAACCAAACTAGGTATTAAAGAAATAATAGTAAATATCTGATTTATATTCATAAAATATTCAATAAACAATTGGCATACTTCTTCCTTATATTTAATTGTCATTAGTTACACCAAGGAAAAAAATTATGTCTAATTTATACAACACTCTTTATTTTTTATGGCGCTTAGATATCACAGTGTGGCAAGTTAATGAGCCAACAAATACGCATACCACCAGTGAGAAAGAGCGTATCTACTCGCGTTAAAAACTATTTTTGAACAGACTTTGCAAGCTAAGTCATAGCGTTGTATTGTAAAAGACTATTTAATTGGTTAGTGGAACGTGTATGCATGCTTTAGAAGTTAATTTTGACGGCTTAGTCGGCCCTACTCACAACTACGCAGGTTTGTCGTATGGCAATGTTGCCTCGTTAAATAACGCGGCGAGCTTTTCAAATCCGCAAGAAGCAGTATTGCAGGGCTTGGCTAAAATGAAAGCCATGCGCGATAAAGGCTTAACCCAAGGGGTATTTGCGCCTCATGCTCGCCCAGATTTAAATGTATTGCGGCGTTTAGGGTTTACTGGCAACGATGCACAAGTCATTAATAAAGCCTTTAAAGCCGATCCTATTTTATTGCGCGCTTGTTACTCTGCCTCAGCCATGTGGACCGCTAATGCAGCCACCGTATCGCCTTCACCTGATACTAACGACGGCAAAGTACACTTCACTGCGGCTAATCTAAATAATAAATTTCATCGCTCTTTAGAGCCAAACACCACTACACGTTTGCTCAAAGCGATGTTTAATAACGAACAATACTTTGCACACCATTCACATTTGCCTGAGCAAGGTTTTTTTGGTGATGAAGGCGCAGCAAACCATACTCGCCTGTGCGACAGCCATGGTGAAACCGGGCTAGAATTATTTGTATTTGGTGCAAGTGCCTTTAACAGTCAGCTTGTTAAACCCGTTAAGTTCCCTGCAAGGCAAACCTTGGAAGCGTCTGAAGCCATTTGTCGATTGCACAATATAAAAGATACCAGCCAAATACTATTACAACAAAACCCTGATGTGATTGACCAAGGGGTGTTCCATAATGATGTAATCGCGGTGGGTAACGCTAATGTTTTATTATGCCATCAGCAGGCGTTTTTAAATCAAACGCAAGCATTAGACGATATCCGCGAAGCCTATGTAGGTAACAAACAGCTTTATATTATTGAAGTGCCAACCAGCAAAGTGAGTATTCAAGATGCCGTTAGTAGCTATTTATTTAATAGCCAACTGGTTAGCCTTAGTGACGATAAAATGTTGCTCGTTGCCCCACAAGAATGCCAGCGTAATCCTGCTGTAAAAGCGTATATTGAAGAGCTAATTGTTGCCGATAACCCCATAAATCAAGTGCAGTTTTTTGATTTGCGCCAAAGTATGCAAAATGGTGGTGGGCCTGCTTGTTTGCGATTACGAGTTGCATTAAACAGCCACGAATTAGCAGCGGTAAATCCTGATGTGATCTTAAATGAGCAAAAGTATACTCAATTATGTGATTGGGCTACGCGCCATTACCGCGATAAGCTTGGTGCCAACGACTTTGCAGACCCTGCTTTACTTACCGAAAGCTACCAAGCCCTTGATGAGTTAACCCAGTTACTTAGCCTAGGATCGGTATACCCATTTCAACTAGAAGCTTAATTGCTTTCGGCTACTAGGGTTTGAAACATACGTTCAAACCCTTATCGCTAATCTCTCTAAATTCAATTAAGGTTAAGTTTATATAATTATACTTATAGCTTAACTATTCAAATAAATATGATTCTATCTATTAGGGTAATGAATTACTCCTGATAGCATGCTTAAACGACATTACTATCACTCAATTAACCCTAACTAACTCATTTAATTGAGTCTATACACTCAAGCTTGGCTGAATTCCAAAAAAGGAGACAAACCATGGCAACACATAAAGTAATTTTAATTACCGGCGCATCGAGCGGTATTGGCGAGGCGACCGCTAAAACATTAGTTAAAAATGGTCACAAAGTAATATTAACTGCGCGCAGTGAAGATAAACTCAATAAACTAGTTAACGAATTAGGCCATGAAAATGCATTTAGCGTTTCAGCCGATGCCACTCAGTTTAGCGAGCTTGAGAGTGTAGTAAGTAAAGGCATTGAAAAATTTGGCCGATTAGACGTTGCATTCGCTAACGCGGGCATGGGCGTATCATCACCTGGCACCGAAAATGGCGACCCCGATGAGTGGTCAGCCATGGTTGACCTTAATATTAAAGCATTGCTTTGGACTGCTAAACTCACTTTGCCTCATTTACGTGAAAACCAAGGGCATTTTATTTTAACCAGCTCTGCAGCAGGAAGAAGACCCATTGATGGCTCTATATATGGTGCCACTAAATGGTTTGCACATGGCTTTGGTCAAAACCTAGCAGAGGAAATGAAACCATGGCATGGTCGCTGTACCACTATTGCGCCAGGTATGGTAAATACACCATTTTTTGATGAAGCAAAACCCGATAAGCTCGACCCACAAGATGTGGCCGATGCGGTATTATTTGCTATTGAGGCCAACCAGCGTAATAGCGTACGCGAAATCTATTTAATGCCCACCAACTAATAAAATATAAAGGCCAATGTTTATTGGCCTTTACTATAAAAGTGCTTACCTGTGCTTTGTTCAAATCACTATCTACTCAATCAATAAAAAATCACTTATTGAAACGCCGCTTACCATGCTAAATCACAACTTTATGTCTATTATATAAAAAAGTAATTCAATAACTGGAACCCATTTAATGGCTCCCAATAAAACTAATAATATGCCAGCTCATCAATATGTTACTAATGACCCGTTGCATCAACTTTTTGATGCTGTCGATTCTATTTCAGTACAAGGTTACGATGAGCAACGACGTGTTATTTATTGGAATAAAGGCAGCGAATTACTTTATGGGTATACACACCAAGAAGCCATTGGCAAAAAACTCGAAGATTTAATTATACCCGCGCCAATGCGAGAGCCCGTTATTAAAGCGCATAGTAATTGGATTAAGTATGATATCGAAATTCCCGCATCAGAACTCATACTCAGCCATAAAAATGGCAATGATGTAGCCGTATTTTCAAGCCATGTTATGTTTACCAATCAGTACAATACCAAACAAATGTACTGTATTGATATTGATCTGTCTGAGGTTCACAAAGCACAAGCAGAAGCCGTATTTAATGCCACCATGCTCAAAACTTTATTTGAGGCAATTCCTGATTTATTTTTTGTACTAGAGCAAAATGGCACTATTACTGACTACCATGCAAATAATGAAAACGATTTATATATTTCACCTAACCAGTTTATTGGTAAAAAAATGGTGGATGTATTACCTGAAAAAGTAGCGGAAAAGTTTCAGGTTCATATAGAAAAAACGATAGCACAAGACAGTATGGTCAGTTTTGAATACGAATTAAGCATGCCTGAAGGCGTAATTTATTACGAAGCGAGGTTACGCTTACTGCCCAAAAAAAACCAAATTATGGTGATTATTCGTGATATTAGCGAACCACACCGCTCCGCTGAACTAATTCGCCATCAGGCCCACTTTGATAGTTTAACCGATTTACCTAATCGTTTTTTATCTCTAGACCGCTTATCACAAATATTACTGGAAGTACAAAAGAGCCACGAAAAAGCCGCGGTGTTCTTTTTAGATCTTGATGACTTTAAAAAAGTGAATGACTCTTTAGGCCATGAAGTCGGTGATGAACTATTAATTGCGGCAGCAGCAAGATTACAGCAAACACTTAAAAAAAGTGACACAATAGGCCGATTGGGCGGCGATGAGTTTATTGTTTTAATATCCAATTTAAATGATGAAAACGATGCTTTAGCGATTGCTGAGCGGTTACTTCAAGCATTTAGGAAACCCTTTAAACTTGTAGGTAGAGACTTAATACTAACATTAAGTATTGGGATTGCTATTTCCCCTAAGGATGGCACCTGCGCCTCTGTGTTGTTACGAAATGCCGACACCGCTATGTACCAAGCAAAAACTATGGGGCGAAACACGTCCTCTTTTTTCACCCCACAAATGAACGTCGCCATGCGCCGCCGCTTTGAAATAGAAGAGCAAATGCATGGTGCACTGGAGCGTAATGAATTTGAGCTTTATTACCAACCACAAATAGATGTAAAAACAAACACCATCGTTGGCGCTGAAGCCTTGCTTCGTTGGCATAATATAGTGTTAGGGGAAATAACCCCAGATGAGTTTATCCCAATTGCAGAGCAAACCGGCTTAATTACGCCTATTGGTGTATTTGTTCTTCAACAAGCCTTACGCTTTTTAAATGAATGGCAATCAATTAACAAGCAAAACTATACCATGGCGATTAATTTATCACCGCGCCAATTCAGAGACCCTGAACTGGTCAATATAATTAAACACACTCTGCATAAAAATAGTATTAATAATGAATGTTTAGAGCTGGAAATTACCGAAGGGGTGCTGATGAATAGCCAAGCGTCAATTCATGATGCCTTATTGCAAATTGATGAGCTGGGCATAAAACTGTCAATGGACGACTTTGGCACAGGGTATTCATCATTAAGTTACTTACGAGAATACCCTTTTGATGTGCTAAAAATTGACCGCAGCTTTATTACTGGCATAACAGATAACAAGGCAGACTGTAATTTAGTGAAAGCGGCCATAGCTATGTCACACAGCCTAGAAATAAAAGTAGTGGCTGAGGGGGTAGAAACCAAAGAGCAGCTAGATTTACTCAACGAGCTAAACTGCGATATTGCTCAAGGATTTTATTTAAGTAAGCCCTTGCCGGCCGCCAAGCTGCTCAATTTTTCATTGCGTTACTTAAAAGCACTTTAGTTAAAAAGTGCTTTTATAGTTATGTTTTAGCTCATGATTTTAAAGAGTAAATCACGCACAGTAGCGGGCTCAAACGGTTTGTCACATATTGCGTCCACACCCGCTTGAGCAATATTAGCTAAATGGGTATCGTTAGCTTCTGAGCTCACCATCAAGATTGGAATATGCGAGTACGCATTCGATTGCCTTACCGTTTCAGTTAATTCTTTACCATCCATTTCTGGCATATTGTAGTCAGTAACAATTAAATCAAATGATTGGCTGTTTAACATTTCAATTGCTTGTTTACCGTCTTCGGCCTCTACTGGTGCTGGAATTCCCATCCCCGCTAGCACTCGTATTATGTGTTTTCGTGCAAAACGGCTGTCATCAACTACAAGCACTCTAAGAAGCGTCACATCAAAGTGCTCTAGTTCCACTTCTTGCTCGCTAATAATATCCAAAGTCGCTTTAAGCGCTCGGGTTATTTCGTCGGCACTAAACGGTTTAGGTAAAATCGCTAATACCCCCGATTGCCTAAGTTGCTCTAAATGGCGCTTATTACGCTCGCTCGATACCAACATAAATGCCTGTTGCTCGGTATTACTATTACTGCGTATTGCCTGTAATAAAGAATCAGCTGTGCCATCACTTAAGTACATGCTGCTAATGACTAAATCAGGGTGATAATTTGATAAAGCAGCCAGCGCGTTTTCTTGAGTGCTGGCCGTTTCAATTTGTGTAACACCGCACTGAGCCAGTGATTTTTTTATTAGCTTTTGTTGAACTTCAGAAGGCTCAACTAATAAAATAGATAAGTTGGCTATTGCCGTTAAATCACTCATTTCAATCCTGTTAATATTAATTCTATAATTTTTATAACGCTCATTATAAAGTAATAACTTACAAGAAAAAGCTAAAACAGCAACAAAACAGCTTGTTTACCTAAACTCAACACACTCAGCTTAAAAACGGTAGTTTATGCCCGCATAATAACGTCTTCCCGAATAGCTTGAGTTTAATAACCGAGACTCTGTATCGTTACCTAGGCGCTTTACCGACTCAGATTTAGTTAAATTAATAACTGCAGCGGTCAAACTCAAATCCTCTAATAAATTAATCGAAGCATTTACATCAACTTGCTCGTATGGGTCTTGGTATACATTAAAGCCGCTATTTAAACCCAACACAGTTTCACCGCGTTTATTATAAGAAGCTCGAATATTAAAGGCATCTCCCTCATAATATATCGAGGTATTGTATTGATACTTAGCACTGCCTATTAGTGGCGATTTACCAAACTCTTTACCATCCACTTCTACATCGGCTTTATTGGTTTTGTTATAAGTGTAGTTTGCATAAAAACCAAAACCACTATCAAAGGCATGCTGTATAAATACTTCCGCCCCTTTAGATACGGCATCAGTGCCATTACCTACTGTGCTATATGGCGATACAGTAATATTTCCTGCCTCAACAATGCCCTCTTTACCAGCAAAATCTTGTTGTACATCAATGACTAAGGGTACAACAAAATTATCAACAGTTTTATGAAACAGTGCTAAACCAATGGCAGAGCCTTCGCTGTAGTAATATTCAATAGATAAATCAGCTTGCACCGACTCAAATGGCTTTAAGTTTTTATTACCGCCACTGCCACTAAAACCCGGAATTTCATTAAACTCAGCTCTATCGTCTGCCCACTCATCTGAGACAAACGTGATGCGTTGTTGTGCGCCTAAATCGGCATAATCAGGGCGAGACATCACTTTAGCAACCGCGCCTCGCACCACTACATCATCACTTATATCCCATGCAATATTAAAGCTAGGAAGAATTTGAGTATCGGTACTCTCTTGAGTAATAAGTTGATAGTCTTCAACAAATCGATCATCTCCCGTTACCGGCTCGCCGGTGTCATCATTGGTATGATCTAATAAATAAGTATATAGATCGGTTGATGATGTCATGGTTTTAGTGCGCACCACACGCACCCCTAAATTACCGCGCACGCTATTAAACTCAAAGTCACCTTGCAGATAAAACGCCGCTATTTGCTCTTCAATATCATAAATAAAGTTATCTTCTTTGCGTGTATACGGCACATAATGACTGGTCACAATATCGCGATATTTTTGCCAATCAATACCGGGCATTTGGTTTATATTAAAACCACCAGCAATGTTACCTTCGTTAATAAACACGTCTTGTGCTAATGGCATACCGTTGTTCCACTGATAACTGTCAAAACGTGTGATCCCCCCCTTACTGGCTTCTGCTGCGGCAATATCAAAATTAGGATCTAAAAAGAAGGTATTACCGGTTTCGCGATGCAACGTAGCTTCTCGGTACTTTACGCCGGTTTTAATTGTTCTTAAAATTCCCCAATCGGTATAAATATCAAAGTCAGCTTGGTAGTAATCTTCTTCGAGTTCACTGCGCACAAAGCTTGAATTTGACGAGCCTGGATCGCGCCCTCCGCCCACACCATTTAGTAAGTTAGATAGCGTATTAGGGTCTATATTTAAACTAATATCGTTTTCATTAATTTGCCAACCCGCTGTTTGCGATGCATTTTCTATACGGCTTTCATTTTCACCGGCGTTTGAACTTTTATACGCCGCTTCCCAACTCTCCTTTGGCCCGCCTTCAGAGCGCGTATTGCCCGCCACAAAACGGGCTTTAAAATAATCGCCTTCATAGGTTAAATTAAAATCGAAGGTGTCTGAGGTCGACTCTTCACGCACATAACGGCCTCGCATCCACGGCAATTGCATATCATTCTCTGCGCCACTCGCAGCTGCATCAAATTGCATCTCATTGATAATAGTGCCCGACTCATCCAAACTTACATCGGTTAAAAAGTCAGGATTTAAAGACCACTCAGGTATATCAATCACCGACTCAGTTCTATTTTTATCTAGTGAAAATCCAAAATAGTTAAAACCAATTTCAACGCGGCTGGTTGGGCGCCACTGCGTGCTAAATTGCACCCCTTCTCGCTCACGTAATTCGTTTACAATTGAGCCACGAACCACTTGAGGAAACCAAACATCGTTATAATTATTACCCTGAGCATCACTTATTGAGTCCCACTGATTATTGTTTTCAACCAGCTCGCCATTGGTATCTACCGGGTTATCACCGGCAAAGCGCCATACGTTTGCATCTGTGCCTCCTGAGAGAGTGCGGTTAGTGCGTTTTTGCGAGGTATAACCAAGCAACACCCCAAAGGTATCAGCCTCATTCTTCCAAGAATAAAGCGCAGTTAACTGCGGCTCAGACTCTTCAGTCACATCGGCATAGGTGCTTTCAATGTTAATTACCCCAGAGTTTGCCTCCATGCTCAGCGGTTTGCGGCTATGCATTAATACTGTACCGCCAACGCCCCCCTCATCTAAACGCGCTTCTGGCGATTTATACACTTCCACGCTTTCAATCATGGCTGAGGGCAGTAATGCATAATCAAATGAGCGAGACGGCTCACCTGGTGATGACGCAATAAAATTACCATTTAGCTGAGAAAAGGTGAGTTCAGATGATAACCCTCTAATACTTACCGATGAGCCCTCGCCTCCGTCACGGTCAATCACTACCCCTGGTACGCGTTGTAATGAGTCTGCGACATTTTTATCAGGGAACTTACCAATATCTTCCGCTGTAATCGCATCAACCACAGAGCTAGACAAACGTTTTATATCTAAATTAGCCGCCATACTGGAACGAATACCACGCACCTCAATGACTTCCATATCTTTGCTTTTTAATGTTTTATCTTCTGCTTCATCAGCATATGCATGATTGATAACAGATAGAATAGACACGCATAGCGTTGATTTAATAAAAAGTGGAAGAGAGTGATGTACAGCGTGGGTTATCCGATGAGCGGTCATAGTTTTAACAGTTCCATTTAAAATACAGTTAATACTTAAAGATGAGCGTACCAAGGAAAGTTGATACGAAAAAAGTAGCTGTATTTTACACAACCAAACTTAATAGTTTGTTAATACAAACTGACAAGTAACTGAATAATTTATCAATAAATAGTCAATTCGAATAAAGGTAGGAAGTTAAGCAGCAAAATTGCTATTTAGCTGCTTATTAAAAGAGCATAAAAAAGGAATGACGCGATTAAACAGCAATACACCGTTATTTTTTATCACTAATAGCCTGAATATAATAACCTAAACTCGCATGAGAAAGTTCTCCCATATGGCTGGTGACTAACTCACCTTGGCTATTATAAAACAAAGTGGTTGGTAAGCCCGCAGCACCTGATTCGCGACTCACATTACTGCTTTGGTCAAAAAACACATGATTAAGGTCGAGTTGCTGTTCATCAAGGAACGCTTTTACCGTGTGTAAGTCTTCACCTTGATTGACAAACGCCACTGTAATGTTTGGATTATTTTTTTGAGCCGCTTGCAGTACCGGCATTTCTTTTCGACACGGCGGACACCACGACGCCCAAAAGTTAATCACCACCGGCTTACCTTTGAAGTTTTGTAAGTTAACTTGCTGCCCTTGAATATTATGCACAACAGACTGCGGTAACTGCACACCCGTTTGGTAGATAGACAGCGCAAAATTAGGAATAATCATTGAACAAAAACCAACAAACCCAGCAATAGCGTAGTTTTTCATTACCGCTTTTTTACCACGTGCATAAAACGCTAAAACCACTATACCGCTGAGCCAACCATAATAACCAATAAAACCACCATCGCTAATATTAAAAAGCTGCCACCAGTTACCTTGATAGGCATCCCACATAGTAAACACAAACGCTAAACGCGAGACTAAAAAGCCCACTACAATTGCTTTAAAAACCGTATCTAAAATCGCTTTTTTTAATGGATGTTGGCGTGTTAATAAATAGGTAAGCCCCCAAAAAATGCCTAACCCTAAAAAAATGATCAACTGTGAAATAGAAATAACCAAAGGCCCAAGTGAAATGCTCAACATTGCTGTCGTCTTCTTATAATGTATTTAAGTACTTAAAATAACCAGTACGTAGTGTGAATTAAAGGCTAACAATAACATAGCCTAAGCTGTACTGATTATTAATAATGCATAATTGATGGTGTATACCAGTAACACGTAATCTATTTTACATAGTACATAAGTACTTTTAACCTTGTTGCTGTATGTACTCCAATGCAGTCATTTTTTTATAACTTACATTTGAGTGCAGTACATGAGTAGGTTCAGGGTCAACAATTTCAATAGGAATAGCGTAATTACGTGCAATCTCTAATGCCATTTGGGTAATGTTTACACTAAACGAGGTACCCATAAATACCATTTTATCGGCATCAATCATTCGCTGCTGCGCTTCAGTAATGCGGTATAGCTCAGTGTAATATTCATCAAATAACAACACAAAGGGCTTTAAAGAATGATTAAGCTTTGGCTGATGGTTTTCAATATTGAATAACGCAAGTAGAGAGCGATGTAAGTTGCTCTCATCAACATTACTCCATAGCGTAGCTTGTGGTGTAACGTTATCACCTTGATGATGAAATACAGTCATTTGATCAAGCCGACCATGAATCGCAATGTAATTTTTATTTTCCGCCTTACCATCTAGCCCATCAATATTTTGAGTTATTAAGTTTTTATCACTAAGCCAATGATGCACTTCGTTAGGACCATGATGACGATAAGTTGCAAAGCGATGATAATACCAAGCTAAAAACTCACTTGGATTATTTTCATACATTGCACGTGTCGCCATTTCCATTGGCGTATAGTTTTTACTACCAATAGTCCAAAAGCCATCTTCACCGCGAAAGGTGGGAATACCGCTAGCAGCACTTACACCTGCTCCAGTAATGTATAATGTATTCATAAAGTCATCTCTTATATTCAATAACCCTATAATACTTTATAAGATTGTATATTTGTGACCTTTACTCTTTAGCTATTAAATTATTTAAGCTTCGGCCATTTAGCTGAAAATAAAGTTGGGCACCAAGAAAGCTCTTTATATTTTTAATTTCGCTCAAGAGCACTTTAAATCCTTTTTTAATTGTATGTGGGAACTATGCCAAAAATAAACAATAACTAATTAGTTACAATGCACTTAGCTTTCTCAGAAAAACATATAATTAATCTACATATTAAGTAACTAACCCATTAACCTCACATATTTTTCTGCCAGCTCATCTATAGTTTCTCGGTGATTAGGGTCGGGCTTTATACAATCAATGGGGCATACGCTCACGCACGTTGGCTTGTCGTAATGACCCACACATTCGGTGCATTTATCTGAATCTATTTGATAAATTTTAGCGCCCATATAAATGGCTTCATTTGGGCACTCGGGGTCGCACATATCACAGTTAATGCATTTGCTATTTATGAGTAAAGCCACTTTTTAGCCTTTTCAATTAATATCATTATAAAACAAAAAGATAAGTAAAAACAAATGTGTGTAAAGGCTAACTTTTGTGCAGTTCTAGTTTAATAAAAAACCGCTATTTTTCATTAAATCGTAACACAAATTAGTAACACAAATTTTTATTTTTGGGTGTAAATTACAGCCGCGAATTATGCCTATTTTTCTATGTTGCTTTGTTGATCTTAATCAATAAAAATCGCCGCAAGGCCTTTATTTATATAGGTTTAATCAAAGTGAAAAAATCACTATCAACGCTTACCAAAGCTCAATACACGAAAGCGAAACTAGAATGGAAGCAACTGAAATCGCCATTTTCTATGCAGCACATAAATCGCTGTGTTATTTTGGCCTCTCAAATCATCTTTTTTGAGGAAAAAGAAAAATCAAAACAAGAGGTTAAGAAGCAAGATACGAAGCGATTATCGAAATATGAGGCACAACACAATCTTCGTCTTATATTTACCCTATCTGGAACAGTATCTTTTTACTCAGCTTTCCCTAAATCATCTGGCATAGCTAATACCAAGTTAGGTGAAGCATCTGAATTAACAATAGCAAAAGCGCGTAAGCTCACTGAACAAATGAAATATGGCGTTTTAAATAATCATAATATTAAAACTGTGTTTGATGCATATGAACAAAGCTTAATAGAGCGCCATAACACCGCACCTACCAAATTTGCAGCTTCATCGCTCAGAACATATCAATGCAGAATAAAAAAGCTCAGGCATCATTTCCCACTTAAGCGTGCGTTCCAATCTCTTACAGCTGGAGAGTTAGAAAAGATTGTAGATTTAATTATCAAGACAGAGTCCAATAACCAAGCAATCGAGCTTTTTGCACAAATTAGAAGAGTATGGCGATTTGCTAAAAACAAATTTAACTCAGGTAGAAACCCAGCAGCTGATATCGATGACTTTTACGTATCTGACCGTGTAGAAAGCCCTCGCCCTTGCCAAGTTTATACTGACTTAGATTCGATAGCTGAATTATGGATAAACCTCGCATCGGCCCCAAATATACATCAAAAAAATGCTGCTCGATTTATGATATTAACAGGCATACGCCCTATCAACATTCCACAAATGAAGTGGGGCTGGCTCAATAGTATCGATTTCCCAACCTTAATTACCTTTCCGGCATCTGTTGTTGGGGTTCGTGCATATTCCGGAGCATCGTGAACAGTGATTCCGGCCCATCGTGAACACCCGTTCTGGTTTTAGCGTGAACGCTCATTCCGGTTTTATCGTGAACACTTTTGACTGATTTTCCGGAATCGGTGTTCACACCAAACCAGTACAATTTCAACGCATTGATTATTAATTACTTTGTTAAGCTATTTCCTTTTTGTATTACTGAGGAAGGGATATGGCGACTAAGAGGATCACAATGCGTAAAATTCGAGAAGTGTTGAGGCTACATTTTGCTGCCCAACTCAGTGTCAGAAAAATAAGTGCCAGCACTAAGATCAGTGTCGGTGGTATTCAAAAACTACTCACTAAAGCCAGAGCTTTATCGTTAAGTTGGCCACTGCCCGACGAGCTTGATGATTCTGTGCTTGCTAGTCAGTTCTATCCTCGCGCCGACACTCGGCCATCCCAGCGATTTGAAGTGCCAGATTGGCCAGCCATTCGAAAAGAATTAACGGGCAAAGGCGTCACCAAGAACTTACTCTGGGAAGAATATACTCAGCAATATCCGAATCGTTGTTACAGCTATTCTCAGTTCTGCGATCGCTATATGACCTGGCTTAAAAAGCAAAAACGTTCGATGCGACAAGTGCATAAAGCAGGAGAAAAACTCTTTGTCGATTATGCGGGTCAAACGATGCCCATTGTTTGTAATGCGACGGGTGAAGTGAAGTTCGCCCAGATATTCGTGGCGGTGATGGGCGCATCAAATTATACATTTTGTGAAGCAACCTGGAGCCAAAGTCTACCCGACTGGATCGGCAGTCACGTGCGAGCATTTGAATTTATCGGCGGTATACCTGACATGGTTATCCCCGATAATTTACGCAGTGGTGTCAGTAAAGCGTGTCGCTACGACCCTGATGTTAACCCGAGTTATCAGCAATTGGCCGCGCATTATGGCACCGTGATTGTGCCTGCTCGTCCCAGAAAACCACAAGATAAAGCCAAGGCCGAAGTGGGCGTGCAAATCATTGAACGCTGGATACTCGCCAAGTTACGACACCAAACCTTTTTCTCATTAGCTGAGCTAAACCATTGCATCAAAGCCTTACTGCTTGAGGTCAATAATAAGCCCTTTAAGCAACTGAGTGGGACACGACAATCATGGTTCGAGTCAATCGACAAACCCGCCCTCGCGCCCATGCCCAAACTAGCTTATCAATTCACGGATATTAAACACGTCAAAGTGAATATTGATTATCACGTTCAGTATGATAACCATCTTTACTCGGTACCCCATCACTTGGTGGGTGAAAAGCTTGAACTTCATGCCAAAGACAACTTGATTGAGGCTTATTTCAAGCATAAACGCATCACCAGTCACCCGAGAAAATATCATCCGGGCATGACCACCACATCCGAGCACATGCCTGTAAAGCATGAGAAGCATCATAAATGGTCACCAGGGCGTTTAATGAATTGGGCGAAAGATATTGGAGATGACGTTTTGCTCTGGGTGAAAGCACAATTGGCACAGAAACAACATGAAGAACAAGCGTATCGTGTGTGCTTAGGCTTACTCAACCTATCAAGAAGCTATCCCGCCGATCGGCTCAATAACGCCTGTGCGATAGCCAATCAATACAGTTTATATCGGTTAAAACATATCAAAGACATACTCAGTAGCAACCAAGATAAATTGCCGCGAACGCAAGAAGAGCCGTCGACGTTATTGCCACAATCCCATGAAAATATCCGTGGTCCTAAAAGCTTCCATTAAGGTAAGGAAATTCTATGTTAGAACAAACGATAACTCAGCTTCGTCAACTCAAACTCAGTGGTATGGCCAACGCCTTAGTGAGCCAAATGGAACAACCAAGTACTTATGAAGGGTTGTCCTTCGATGAGCGACTACAACTGCTAGCAGACAGTGAAGCCCAAGACCGAGAGAGCCGAAAACAACAACGCTTACTTAAAGCGGCAAAACTTAAATTAGCCGCTAACGCCAGAGACATAGATTATCATCACCCGCGAGGTCTCAATCAATCGATGATGGCATCGCTACTGCAATGTGATTGGCTGAATAAATCACAAAACTTACTGATCACAGGCCCTTGCGGTAGCGGTAAAACCTATATCACTTGTGCGCTTGCGCATACAGGATGCATGAAAGGCTACAGCGTTAAATATTACCGACTCTCAAGGTTGATGCTTGCGCTGACACAAGCCAAAGCAGATGGCACTTACAGTCGAATGTTACAGTCACTCGCTAAGATCGACTTACTCGTTTTAGATGATTGGGGGCTTGAGCCACTTAAAGCGGCACAACGAAATGACTTAATGGAGATCATGGATGATAGGCACGGCAGTTCATCAACCGCCATCATCAGTCAATTACCCACCGAAGAATGGCATCAATCCATCGGCGATAATACCTTAGCCGATGCCATTTTAGATCGACTAATGCACAATGCTCATCGGATAAAATTAAAGGGGGAGTCTATGAGAAAAATTCAATCTAAAATTGACCATCGTGAACACTTAGGTTAAAAATGTCATGAACCCAATGCGTGGAATTTAAGTGTTCACGATAAAACCGGAATCGGTGTTCACCATCACCGGAATACGCA